>CAMLLI010000860.1 GCA_946480685.1 uncultured Flammeovirgaceae bacterium
GCACCGGACCGTTGTTCTTAAAATAGCTGATGATTTTCAGAATGGTGAGGTCATCAACGATATACCATCGATTGTCGATTACAATAAAGTACTCAAACAGAATAGTAACATCGGTTACAAGATAAGTAGTGTTGTCAATTTTTAATTCGCAGGAAATTCTATTCGATCGGTTAGTATGTTTTATCAAAACTTTCACATCGGGTTTTAAGTGCGCAACGTGAATGGGACTGATTGACTTCACAGTAATTTTTTCCGAGATCTGGTGATCGTGAAAATATAGGTCATAGTGAGCCGGATTTTTTACAAGCGCTTTCAGGCTTTCGTTATCTGTCGATGATCTTTGGTAGACGGTCTGAAACTTGATGATCGCCAGGTAAAACCGGAGCATGTCAATATTATTCTCCTTCCAGGCAAAGTTTAGCGGATTCAAAGCCGTTACGGTGCCTTTCAAATTGCCGCCCGAGGTTTGAGCGACAACCATTAGCTGTGCATTGAATATGCTGTAGTATTTGTGTTTCCCAAGTACGATGATAATTTTCTTGCCAGTGGTGTCAATCCATTCGGAAGGCGCAACGAGAGGCATGAGTTGCTCTTTTCCGGAATGTACAATGTCACGTCCACTAACATTGATAGTACTTTCAAAAGGAGGATAGGGCATGAGATAAAGCGGAATAAAATTACAACGTTGCAACCGCAGACGTTCACCGAATGGTTCAAATATCGCAGATTGCGACAGGAGAACCTACGGTTAATAGTTCAACGCTGACAGAAGTTGCATATATCCGGATTGCTGTTGTTTAGAAGACTTGGCATTCATCGAAGATCGACTTTTCAACTCCTCTAGTAATCAGATGTAAGCAATTCGTCTCCAAGCATCCGATGTTAGGGATATAGCTATACCAGAGATTGGCCGGGTAGTGTGATCTGATCTTGGAACTACCCGGCAATGTAACGAGTCTCTTCCGTTTGCCGTCTTAAATTCTGCAACGGCTGGAGTCAATGTTTCATTTGCGTTACTGGCTACACACAAGCTATATACATTCATTTTGTCTTAATGCGTATCACCGTTAGCGACATCGCTGGTGCATTGTAACGAAACGATTTGCTTGCCTGGAAGTCGGATGTTATAGGAACTATGACTTGAGGTTTTTCTAAAGTGTTCTCTGCTTCGGGATCTCCTGTGAGTAACGTTAGCTGTGCCTTTGAGACAATGCGCTTGAAGCCCTTCAGGTTTACGCTCATAGCCCGGGATTCTTTTCCCGCATTCACCAGTTTTAAAATGATATCACCGGTCTCATTGTCCTGTACGCAAGATGCTGCCGTGATGGTGTCGTTCGGATCGAGGTTTACGATTTTATCGAAGTAAACATCTCCCTGATTTAGCGAAAACATTTTCTGTACATGATAATTAGGGGTGAGGCAAACATTGTTGTTATCAAAAAATATCATGTCCGTTTTCCATTGTGTGTGGTTGCGCTTGGCAAGCAGCGGAGCATACGATGCCATCCGCACGATGTCACCGTTACGTTCAAGTGCAGTCATATAGGCTGCTTCTGCAATTGCGTTTTTCAGTTTGTTTCCCCACGATGCGTATTCACCTAAATATATCTCTCCATGGGTTCTGTCATATTTATCGTATCGATTTAAGTTAGACATGAACCATGACGGTTCTTTGTAGTAGTGCTCATCTACAACAGGCACCTTCAAAGCATTTGCAAGTCTCCAGCCTTTCTCAAAATCTTCTCCATCGGGAAATGGACCTGAAGTTCCGATGACGGTAATTTCCGGATGCTTCTCTTTCACCGCAGCGTAGATGACTTTGAACCGCTCTTCAAATTCAGGTGTGATCTTGTCCTCGTTACCGATACCAACATATTGCAGGTTGAACGGAGCAGGGTGGCCCGCAGCGGCTCTCTCGGCACCCCATGTGGATGTCACCGAACCGTTAGCCCATTCAATAAGATCAAGCACTTCCTGGATATAGTCCTGCATCTCTTCCCTGAGCAACGCTTGCTGGCCGGTTCCACCAATGCGCCACGTGCCACCGGAGTTTTGACAACTTACCGCTGCAGGTAACACGGGTACCGGCTTTGCACCGATGTCTTCACAAAATTGAAAGTATTCAAAATAGCCTAAGCCTAAGGACTGATGATAACCCCAGATATTCTTTTGTTCAATTCGCTGTTCTATTGGACCAATGGTATTTTTCCATCGATACATGTTTCCAAGCCCATCACCATGAACAAGACATCCACCCGGAAAACGTATAAACCTTGGCTTCATATCAGCAAGCAATTGTGCGAGATCAGCTCTCAAGCCGTTCGCCCGGTTTTTAAATGTTTTCTCCGGAAAAAGTGAGACAACATCTAACGCTAATTTACCCTTGGTGGTAGCAAGAATTACGAGCGATGCACTATCTGTATTTTCGGTTGCCTTTAACGTTGCACTATATCTTTTCCAATCTTTCGATGAGGTTAGAAGCTTATGCTCAGCCAGCACTTTTCCTTTCGGAGTTTGCAAGCTAACGGTTAAAGAAATCGGATCTGCGGAGAGCTGGCGGACAAACATTGACATACGATAAGATTCACCTGTCTTTACAACAATCCCATCAAATCCTGAATTCTTGATACCAACACCGGCATCACCCACGTGCTCTGTCGTCAGAACAATATAGTGCGGATTATTCGGATGTACCGGCGAACTGGTTTCAACATTAACAGCGCCATAAGAAAAACCAGGCGTGATATACTCCCAGTATGAAAATGGATTCCAGTCTCTTCGGTCTGTTGGACTATATTCGAATGATCTGTTCTGAACAAGCTCAGCATAT
>CAMLLI010000861.1 GCA_946480685.1 uncultured Flammeovirgaceae bacterium
GCGAAAACATATAAATGAAGAAGCCCCCGGTAATGCCAGGGGCTTTTTTATTGGCAGGATTCCATTGGTGGGATTAAAAGAAAAGTTGACGGGGGATAGCCAGCTTTTCTTATTTTAGCGCTCTGTATCAAACCAACGTTTTGTGGCGCAGGATTCTTCTATCAAAAATCTCATCTTCGATCTGGGTGGTGTCATATTGGATCTTTCAGTCGAACGAACCTTGCAATCTTTTGCAGATATATCCGGTCTTAAGAAAGAACGGGTGAAAGAATTGTTTATCTCGTCAAAAGGTTTTCTCGATTATGAGAAAGGTGAGATCGAGGATGAAGAGTTTCGCTCATTTGTACGCGAGCTATATTCTGTGCAGGCCGATGACGCTACACTCGATGCAAGCTGGAATGCCATGCTGCTGGGTATACCGCAACAGAAGCTGGATCTGTTGCTGAGTCTCAAAGAGAAATTCAATGTATACCTGTTGAGCAATACCAACAACATTCACCTGAACTATATCAACGATAAGATCATGACACCGGTATTCGGTGAAGCATCACTCGATCGTTACTTTCATAAAGCGTATTATTCACATCGCATGAAGAAACGCAAACCGGATGCGAATATCTACGAACAGGTGCTCGATGAAAATAACCTCAAGCCTCAGGAGACACTCTTCCTGGATGATAATGCGGATAATATAGCAGGAGCCAACGCACTGGGTATACGTACTGTGCATGTTGTTACTCCCGATCACATAATTACGTACTTCGATGGCAGGTAACAGGCGAACAATACTTATTCAGATTGGCTTGTTCATCGTTACCTTCATTACAACCACGCTTGCCGGTGCAGAGTGGTGTTTTATGAAGTCGCTGTTTATGATAACGAAAGATGATCGCGTTGCCTTTAATACAAACTACTCATGGAGTGATTTTGTGAGTGGAATGGAATTTTCTATTCCGTTTCTGCTGATATTAACGGTGCATGAGTTCGGACATTACTTTACGGCCATGTATAATAAGATACGTGCGTCATTGCCGTATTACCTTCCGTTCCCGCCCAACCCGATTTTACCTTCCATTGGTACGTTGGGTGCTGTCATTCGCATTGAAGATCCCGTACGCTCGAACCGTGAACACTTTGATATAGGTTTAGCCGGACCGCTGGCAGGATTTATAGTTGCATTGGGTATTGTAATCTATGGCTATGCTACACTGCCGCCGGCGGAGTATATATATACCATTCACCCCGAGTATAAACAGTTCGGGTTGGATTACGCTGATCATGTTTACAAGACCGAGTATACGCAAGGAAAAACAATGGACTTTCAGGTGGGACCTACTTTGCTGTTTACCGTTTGCCAGAGTTTTGTAACGGATAAGGCACGTATTCCCAATCCACACGAGATGATGCATTACCCGTTGCTGCTGGCCGGCTTTATAGCGTTGTTCTTTACCAGTATGAATTTACTGCCCATTGGTCAGCTAGACGGTGGTCACGTTACGTATGGACTATTCGGTTCGCGCGGTCATAAAATTATAGCTTCCGTATTTTTTATACTGCTGATCTTTTATTCAGGTCTTGGTCTGATAAAAGTTACTACGCCTCCCGAAACTTTATGGTGGGCCGTTCCACTTCTGATTTTATTCTACTATACCTGCTTTGGTGCACTAAAACTTTTGAAGCGTGATCGCATCATGTATGCACTCGTGATGTTTGCTGTGCAACTTATACTGAGCTGGATTTTTCCGGCGGTAGAGGGATATTCAGGCTGGGTATTGTTTGGTTTCATCATAAGTCGATTTATAGGGATTGAACACCCGCCAACCGAAATACATCAACCGCTCGATACGAAGCGCGTTATACTTGGCTGGCTAACCCTACTGATCTTTATACTTTGCTTTAGCCCTACACCGTTGTTGATTGAGATACGGTAAGGTTGCTAACAGTTCTATATATCATTGCGACTGTGTTTGTGGAGGTGGAGCAATCGGGGTATTGACTGGTTAGATGTTTATTTGCTAATATTGTCATGTTTAAAGTGGATGTCTTTATTGTCCATCGTTAGCAGTTAGTATAGGTCTTTAAACAAATACAATGAAGCAAATTATTACCGATAAGGAAATTGACTCATGGCAACTTTCAGCAGATGGTCCGAGATTATATTCTACGGATACTGTTATAGATGCCTACTTAAAAGGTAAGAAGGATGGTCTTGACGAACAACAGAAAGCGATCCAGAATATATTTGCCGGTAACTATAGAAAGTCAAGCCAGAATACGAGTGAGTTATATAAATTTTTGACTTCGATTGATATTATACCGGTGTCGGCTCATTTGAAGTTTAATTCCTTTGTCTCGTTTGAAGTTATTGTTTTGTTGACAGAAGAGGATTTTCTGAGCAACAAAATGGATAAGGTATATACTTGGTGCCGGGAATTTCAAAACAGGGTAGAAGAAGATTCGTATCGGGTTTGCTTCAGCTTTATTGATTTCCTTGAGGGATTTGACTTTACTCAATTGATATCTGACGGTTTCAACGCCAGGTATAACCCTAAATAAATTAATACGAACTTATTACGTTGTATATGAGAAAAGCGCATGCTCTTCACAATGAAGACCTGTGTGACCACCTGTTAGCCAATGGTCAATATAATGACTGGGTTGTTACTTCAGCCTTCTATTCTGCTCTTCATTTTGTTTATCATCAAATGTTTCCCCTCAGCATACGGGGAATAACATATCCTGATTTTAATACGTACTACGATGCAGAAATACGAAATAACCGAATTAATATAGGCAAACATGCTGCCACAGTAGAACTGGTTTCGAAG
>CAMLLI010000862.1 GCA_946480685.1 uncultured Flammeovirgaceae bacterium
CTCCGATCTTCCGGATGCTCCGGATACAAAAATAGCAGAGGAGCTTTTAGTAACAATTCGAGAGTCTTGCTATCATTAATCCAACATGAGGAACTATCATGAAACAGTCTCCTTCGCCATCAATTTCTCAATAGCAGTCGGAGCCATCATGCTTTCGTTACGGATCTTTTCCTGTAGTTTGAGGAAGCCCCCGATGAGTGCTTCCGGTCGTGGTGGGCAACCCGGTACATATACATCTACCGGCACAATGCGATCGACACCTTTCACAACGTGATAACCATGTTGCCAATAAGGGCCTCCGCAGTTAGAGCATGAACCCATGGATATAACATAACGTGGTTCCGGCATCTGTTCGTAAAGTCGTTTGATACGGTCGGCCATTTTGAATGTTACTGTTCCTGCTACAATCATCACGTCAGCTTGTCGTGGTGAAGAACGTGGTGCCATACCAAAGCGATCCATATCGTATACCGTTGTACCGGTACTCATAAACTCGATCGCGCAGCAAGCTATACCAAACGTCATGGGAAACATGGAAGACAATCTTGCCCAGTTAAGCAAGTCATCCAGCTTTGTTACAATTACTCCGCCTTGTTCAAACCGCTGATCCAGTAGTCCCTTCATCGCATTACATTTCGCAGATTATATACTTCCGCTTTTAGATTTATACTTGGTGTTGATGGCCTCATACATTTCCTTCGGCACAACAGATTTTACTTCGGTTGGCTTCGGGTCAGGTTTGATCCAATCCAGGTGCCCGTTTACCCACGCATACGCAAGTCCTAACGCAAGCACCACAATAAAGATCACCATCTCCGTTAAGGTGAACCATCCCCACGCGCCATTAGTTTCACGAATCAATTCTTCGTTGGCAAAAATGGTAGACCATGGAAAAAGGAATACAATTTCTACTTCAAACAACAGGAAGATAAGCGCTACAATGTAAAAGCGAATGTTGAATTGTGTCCACGCTGCAGAGATTGGCTCCTCACCGCTTTCGTATGTTGAAAGCTTTTCTGCATTCGGTCTGTCAGGACGAACCAGCCTTGAAACGAGAAACGTAACAAGAATAAACACAATGCCTGCCACAATGTACAGAAGCACTTCTCCAAACGCTGAAAGGTATTGCTGGTTCATAGTTAACGAACCAAATATATAACAAGAAGTTTATTCTTCCTGCTTTTCATTTGGCCAACGTGTAAAGGAAAGGCGTCAGAGCTTTTCGAGATAATCGCGAATCTGCACCACCACCGCAGGCCAGGCCGTTTTTACAGCTTCGTAGTACCAATCCCAATCAGGCCCGTGCTGATATCCCGACTGAATGATATTTAACACCGTCTTGCCCTTTTCCGGTGTTGTCATGATGAGCAACTGCATAGGCCCCAGTATAGATCGCTCCGGGTTTATGTATACGAGGTTATCAATACGCAGTTGACAAGCCGGCAGGTATTCGCCAACGGTACCGCTAGACACAAAACGCAACGTATTATTATCAGCTTGCCAGGTTAACGAGTAGAGGCCTCCCTTTCGCAACTCGATTAACGACTTGCTTACATGCCACCAGTTGTGAAGATACTGCTGTTCCGTAAATGCAGCCAGTACAACAGCCGGTGGTTTGTTGATGACAACAGAAGCCTCTACATTTCGCATACTATTTCCAGGCGGCAATAATTACGCCCATAACCGTTAATGCTACCACGCTATAGCCGGCATTGATCAGAAACAGTTTGAATGATTTACGTTCAAAGAGATAATGTGTACCGACAAATGTAGCGACCCACCCGAAGCCTGCAAGAAAGCCCCACAGTGCTCCCATCTCGGGTTTATCCTCAGGTCCCATAAACATGGCGAGATTAATAGCAGCAATAAGTCCGAGGACAAAGGCGAGTCCGAAGATCTTTACCATGTTTGCATTCTTCATGCTCTCTTCCGTAAATCCGTTTTCGCGCATCCAGGCTTTACCAAAGACTGCAGGTGAATACCATACTCCTCCGATGAGGAAAGTTGAAAGGGCGGCCGCGAGAATGGCCCAGTAGTTGAGTTCCATGTGTTTTGGTGTTTAAGTGTTTACGTGTTTAGGTTTTTTCGTGTTGATGTGTTGGGGTGTTGATTGTTTTGGGAGGTTGCACCTGTTTTATAAACTATATATACATGTCTGATTATATTACCGTTGTTTAGGTATTGGTTTACTACTTTGTTTTCGGGCTATGCTGTAAGTATGGTATGAATTTGTGAACTTTATACATACAAAACCGAAATGAATTGCTGAAGCGGCAGAACTATGGACTCAACCGGAAAAGATATACATTCTGAACAGTCGGATATGCAGGAGGTGCAACTGAATGACAAGACTATACGGTTGATTGGCATCCCTTTCTTCGGAATTGTGATACCTCACGTTACGGGACTATTTGGTTCTCTCACCTATCGCGATTACAAATACTGGGTCGGGTATATATTCTTTATAGCACTCGCTACCATGATCTGGCAAGGCAATCGCTACCTGATGTTTCGTACGCGCAAGCGATTTACCTGGTTCGATAAACCTATTGAAAAGCTTATCCTGCTTTTTATGAACAACATCTTTTATACTACACCCCTTACCATCGCGTGGATTTGCTTATGGTATAGATGGGCAGGTTTCGATTTCATAGATTGGGATACCATACTGATTGTTGCTTTGGTGAATGTTATGTGCGTTCTGTTCGTGATTCACATCTATGAAACGGTATTCATGGTAAAAGAACAACAGAATGAGCAGGTTAAAAATGCTGAACTATCGCGCGCCAAAGCGGAAGCAGAACTGGAAGCACTAAAAAATCAGA
>CAMLLI010000863.1 GCA_946480685.1 uncultured Flammeovirgaceae bacterium
GGCCCCAACACCACAGACCAAGCACATACGAAGCGATTGATTTTTCGATTGAAGAACATAGTGACGGCAGCAAGACAGTTTGGGTAAGCGAAGTCGAACGCATGTTCCGTACAAAAGGAATGGCAGGCTTCAGACTATATCCGGATAAAGCTTACCTGGAGATCAACGCTAAACTATATAATCGAACGCCATTCCCGCAGACATTCCTGTGGTGGGCCAATCCGGCCGTTAAAGTAAATGATGATTACCAATCCGTATTTCCTCCGGATGTAAATGCTGTGTTTGATCATGGTAAACGCGATGTATCGGAATTTCCGATTGCGAAAGGAACGTACTATAAAGTTGATTACTCGAAAGGTGTAGATATATCGCGCTATAAAAATATACCGGTGCCTACCTCCTACATGGCCATCAAGTCTAAATACGATTTTATGGGTGGGTATGAACACGACACCAAAGGAGGTTTACTGCACGTTGCCAATCACCATGTATCACCCGGCAAGAAACAGTGGACATGGGGAAAAGGTGAATTCGGTTTTGCGTGGGACAGAAATCTGACGGATGAGGATGGTCCCTATATTGAATTGATGACGGGTGTATTCACCGATAATCAACCTGACTTCTCGTGGATACAACCTTTTGAAGAGCGAACGTTCACGCAATACTTTATGCCCTATAGTGAGCTTGGGGTTGTAAAGAATGCAACCAAGGATGCGTTTGTGAACCTTGAGATAAACGGTAGCGCGATCAACATAAAACTATATACCACAGCAGCACATCAGCAGGCACGCGTTATTCTATTATACAACGAGCAGGAGATCTGGACAGACTATATTTCCATTGCCCCGGAAACTCCGTACGATAATGTTATTACAAAAGAGATCAGTCAACCGGAGAAATTGAAAATTCTGCTGGTAAGTGCAGCCGGAAATATGCTCGTACAATACCAGCCGGAGGCCACTGTAAAAAAAGATATACCCGCTGCAGCCAAGCCTGCACTGGAGCCGGGCGCTATTACCAGTATAGAGCAATTGTTTCTTACCGGACTGCATATTGAACAGTATCGTCACGCTACATTTAAAGCTACCGATTATTATCAGGAGGCCTTGAGACGCGAGCCCGGCGATGTACGTTGCAACAACGCTATGGGACTCTGGCTGTTGAAACGTGCTCAATTCAATGAAGCAGAAAAATATTTCAATGCGGCTATTGAGACACTCACGGAGCGAAACCCCAATCCGTATGACGGTGAGCCATACTTCAATCTTGGCTTATGTCTTTACTACCTGGAGCGCTATGATGAGGCGTTTGATGCCTGGTATAAATGTACCTGGAATGTAGCGTGGCAGGATGCCGCGTATCTGAACCTGGCACGTATAGCCTGTAGCAAAAACAATTTTGATGAAGCGCTGGAGCTTGTAAATAAATCACTGAATCGAAATTATACCAGTGCCGTGGCGCGGCACCTTAAGACAATTATCCTGCGCAAGCTGAACCGTGTAGCCGAAGCGTTGCAACTGGCAGATGAATCGCTCCAGCTTGATAAATTCAATGTAGGGTGTATATATGAAGAGCACCTGCTATACCAGGCACTAACAAAGAAGGAGAAAGCGGACGAACGTTTACAGCACGTACATACAATAGCAAGGCGCTATGTGCACAACTATATCGAGTATGCACTGGACTATGCACACGCGGGTCTTTATCGGGAAGCTGGTAGCTTACTCGCGAGCATCGTTACGACCGGAGATGTTTACCCGATGGTATATTACCTGCTTGGCTACTTTGAAGTGAAAAGTGGCGATTCCAAAGCTGCGATTCATTACTACAACCTTGCAGCAAAATCAAAAGCAGATTATTGCTTCCCGAATCGAATTGAGGAAGCCGTTGCCTTGCAGACCGCGATCACACACAATAGTAACGATGCAAAAGCTCCGTATTACCTGGGTAACTTCTGGTATGCGAACCGTCAATATAGTGAAGCTATAGCAGCGTGGGAATTGTCTCGAAAGCTTGATCCCTCCTTCCCTACAGTACATCGAAACCTCGCGTTGGCGTATCATAACAAACGCTCCGATTCATCGGCAGCATTACTTAGTCTGGAGACAGCGTTTTCACTTGACACAACGGATGCGCGTGTACTCATGGAGCTTGATCAGCTCTATAAAAAACTGAACAAGTCTCATGCAGAACGACTGGCTTTGCTTGAACAATATATAGCGTTGACCGAGAGTCGTGATGATCTATACCTGGAACGAATTACATTGTATAATCTGACGGGTGATCACGCGAAAGCGCTGGCTTTAATTTCTTCGCGTAAGTTCCATCCGTGGGAAGGAGGCGAAGGCAAAGTTGTAGGAAAATACCTCGTGTGTCTTCTTGAACTTGCAAAAACTGCTATTGCGGAAGGAAAAGTCGAGCAGGCACTCAACTATTTGGAACGTGCACAAGTTTATCCGCATAACCTGGGTGAAGGCAAACTCTATGGCGCACAGGAGAACGATATATTCTACCTGACGGGTTGCGCATTGCAGCTGGCCGGAAATATAGCGGAAGCCAGGAACTTCTTTGAAAAAGCAACGGTAGGGCTAAGCGAACCGGTACAGGCAATTTATTACAACGATCAGCAACCGGACAAGATTTTCTACCAGGGACTTGCCTGGAACAAACTGGGACAACCCGAAAAAGCGAAAGCTATATTTAACCGTCTGATTTCATTTGGGAAACAACACCTGAATGACACGATCAAGATTGATTACTTCGCTGTGTCTTTACCCGACCTGCTCGTATTTGACCAGGATTTAAACCTGCGAAATAGAATCC
>CAMLLI010000864.1 GCA_946480685.1 uncultured Flammeovirgaceae bacterium
AAAAGTGGTTCTGTCCAAAGTTATTATCGCGGATCAACTGTTCATACCAGTCGGTGCGTCCACCACGATCTGCATCGCGTCCGCGTTCCAGGAACTCTTCTGCTGATAGTATATCTGGTCTTGCAGCCACAGCATCGTGTTCGATATAGCTATCGTACGTAACCGATACTTTACCAGCTTTACCTTTTTTAGTTTGAACCAATATAACACCGTTGGCACCGCGTGATCCGTAGATCGCTGCAGCGGCTCCGTCTTTCAATACAGTGATTGATTCTATATCCTGCTGTGCTACATTTCGAAGGTCACCACCCGGCATACCATCGATAATGATCAACGGAGCGTTACCGGCTTTGAATGACGATGCACCGCGAATCTGTACATCTGTACCACGGTTCGGATCTCCGGCTGCCGGGTTTGAGACAGTAAGACCTGCTACTTTACCATCGATCATTTGCAGTGGACTGTTGAATGCACCTTGCAGCATTTCTTTATTTCCTACAGAAACAACAGCACTGGTAAGTTCACGTTTCTCTTCAGTACCATATCCCACCACTACAATTTCATCGAGTGTCTGGGTATCTGCGTTCAAGGTGATATCAAGGGCTGTGCGACCGGCAACAGCAACTTCCTGTGTAGCGTACCCTATAAATGAAAACACAACGGTAGGGTTATCGCTTATCAGGTCGAGAGAATATTTACCGTCTGCATCCGTAGTGGTTCCGTTGGATGTACCTTTCTCCAACACGTTTACTCCGGGCAGTGGTTGTCCTGTTTCATCTTTTACAGTACCGGTTAACTGTATAGCAATAATGCTATAGTTCCTGGTTTCAGTACGCAGCGGTTCTTCTTCCGGTGCAACTTCGGTCAATACAATTTGTTTACCGATCACTGCATATTCCACGGAGCGGTGAAATACTTTCGTTAATATTTCCTCCAAAGGTGTATCAGCAACATTGAGCGTTACGTTTTCAATACTCTTTAAGAGGCGGGGGCGATAGGTGAATTTTACACCGGCTTCAGATTCGATCGTTGCAAGAACTGATTTTACTTTTGCATTTTCTACCCGGATGGTCACCTTACGTTTTAACACTTCCTGACCACTTGTATCGACCGCATAACCGAACATGATCGTTGCGCAACTGATCATCATATGGATTACGGTGATTTTCATAAAGAATAGGAATGCTTTTCTAAAAGGTTTAGGTTTATTATTCATACCTTAGAATGTTTTTGTTTGACAATAGGCAAAAACTTGATGGTGCACAGGTTTGTCCTGCGCATACGTGACGGGCTGATGATGGTACCAGCATCATTAGCCCATTTTTTTTGTTTGTAGTTGGGGTTAGTTAGACTTCTATTGCATAGTAAGAGGGTTTAGTTTAACATCATTTACAAGGCTTGTTCATTGACATCCTTTACCGGTTATGGTAATGGTTGTATCCTGAATTTTATATTCAGCTCCGATAGCTTTGCAGATAATTTCAATTCGTTGGTATAGTCCTTCGTCTGACATAGACGTAGTAAGAAAACATTCTGAAAGAATCTCTTCATCATAAATTATTTCTACACCATAGTTCTCTTCCAGTACTTCAAAAATCTTTGATACCGGTGTGGCATCGTACTTCATTTCAAAAAGTGTAGGCTTCTCCAGCACAATGCGCGGTACATCTACGAGTTTCTTTGTTACTTTATTGATGGCGCGGTTATAGACTGCCTCCTGATTGGGCGTAAGTATAACTTCCTGCGTGGTGTGTTTTTTCTGAATTACTTCAGGGTTGGTAGAAACAGAGACTTTACCGGTCATTACTGCTACGGTGGTTTGCTTGGCACCTTTGTATGCTTTTACCGTAAAACTCGTGCCCAGTACTTTGGTGATTACTTCATTGGCATATACCAGGAAGGGGCGCAACGTATCGCGCTTTACATGAAAGAATGCTTCGCCGGTAAGATATACTTCGCGTTTGTTATTGGTAAACTCTCCTGCTACACGAAGCTCGCTGCCAGGTTCCAACGTTACCTCGCTCCCATCAGCAAGCGCTACCAGGCGAGGTATATTTGTTTTGTTTTCGATGAGTTGTATACCACCGGTATATTTCCGACCGAAATCCTGAAGTACTACTGACTCTTCTGCCGGTGTAAAAACATGTTGAGCAAAATATAGCACCGCCCCAGTTGCCATCAACAGAAGTATAGCGGCTGCCACACGCCAGGTATAATAAAATGATGACTTTTTTGTACGTTTTAACTTCGACTGCAAGTTTACCCATAACCGTGCCTCCGTGGCTTCGGTGGTATCTTCAGCTTCTTCAGGTAGCGATGCGTGAATGGTATCATACCATTTCAGTATAAATTCTTCTTCCTGCGGTGTGCATTCACCGCGTGTATACCGCGCCAAAAGTTTGCTGAATTCTTCCTGTGTCATAAAATAATACTGTAAAGACACAGTTGTCTTCAATCATCCTAAATCGTTACCAAAGATTTTTTAAATATTTTTTTGAGACACGCTTACAAGCCTATAAAGAGCACCAGGCAGAGTATAAAATCCTTGAGTTGAATACGTAATTCTTTCAAAGATTTAGTAAGGTGATATTGAATTGCTTTCTCGGATAGCTTCAGTCGATTGGCAATTTCGGAAGTAGAACGTCCTTCCATGCGACTAAGCCTGAACACCTGTTGTGATTTTTTAGGAAGCTTGCTCACCGCATTTTCCATTGCTTCCGAAAGGTCGGTATAGATTACCGTGTTCTCCGTGTCTTCTTTTTGCTGCGGTATAAAATTCTTATAGTAGTCCCAGTACTTCCGTTGTGTTACCTTTTGGCGG
>CAMLLI010000865.1 GCA_946480685.1 uncultured Flammeovirgaceae bacterium
AGGTTACTTTCTTTTCGATCCAGGAAAAGCCTTTGTCGAGGAGTAATCCTACTATACCAATAATGAGAATGGCGGAGATAACTTTTTCCAGACTCAGCGCATTCCAGCTGTCCCACACGAAGAAACCTATACCGAGTCCTCCGGAGAGCATCTCACCTGCTACAATCACCAACCATGCTACACCTATACTTAATCGTAAACCGGTAATGATGTGCGGAAAGCTATAGGGCAGTAATACTTTTGTAAGATATTTCCAGGTAGAAAATCCAAATGCCTTCGCTACGTTTTTGTGATCCTGTGGTATAGAGGCTACACCAAACGCAGTATTGATCAACGTTGGCCAGAGCGATGTAATGAAGATGATAAAGATGGTTGCTATACCGGCTGACTCAAATACAACGAGTCCTATCGGGAACCATGCCAATGGAGATACCGGCTTCAATACCTGTATGATCGGGTAAAACATTTTCTTGCAAAAACTGCTGGCGCCAATTAAAAGTCCCAGCGGTATAGCCACGATAGCTCCCAGTGTAAAACCGGTGAATACACGCATGATGGAGCTCGCTAACTGAAGACCTATACCTTTATCATTCGGACCGTAATCATAGAATGGGTCTTTGATCATCTCCCACAATACAGCAAATGTAGCGGCTGGTGTCGGCAACGCATTTTCGGTAAGTATACTTACGCCATACCAGATGCCGATCATTACGCCAAAGCCAAGTATATTAAACAGTAACCCTGTCAATACTTTCAGCAACTTAGACAGTACCACACTTCCCATTTCATTATTTCCGCTGAGCAGGTCGCGTGTCGATGACAGTGTTAATGCAATTGTTCTTCTCATGATCGTAGTGCTTTATATAGTTTATCAGCGTTGTGTTCTTCTTGCGAAGAGCACAACGCCTCTTATATTTTTTACTTTTTAGCCAGCTTTAAATAATCGTCCGGCTTGTTCGGATCAAATGTTACCTTGTCCAGTGTGAGTGTAAAAGGTTTCATATCGTCCGAAGGTATTTTTATGCCCATGCTTTTCGCTACCTCCAGATAAAGATCCTGCATGATCAGTTTATCGGCTACTGCTTTATAGTCGGGTGCGTTTTGTAAATAGTCGAAACGAACAAACTGTGTCATGAACCATATAGCGTGTGCCTTGCGCGGTAAATTTGTTTCACCACTGCGATGGAACTGCATATAGTCATCGGTATATATCTGGGTACCGAGGTCACAACCTAAATTATAATCACCCATCAAACGTGCTTCGATCACATCAGCTGGTGCATTTACATATTGGGGTTTACCAATGATGGCAGCTGCTTTTTTACGATTCGCGCGGTTGTCGAGCCACTTACAGGCTTCGAGTACAGCTTTCATCACGTTCTTGAGATCTTCTCTTCTCGCTTCGCTGAATTTCTTATTTACCACCAGCGCCTTCTCAGGATGATGTTTCCATATATCTTGTGTGGAGATTTCAGTGAAGCCTATATTTTGCTTTACCGCCAAACCATTCCACGGCTCACCAACGCAATAGCCATCCATGTTACCAACTTTCATATTGGCAACCATTTGAGGTGGTGGTATTGTAATGATCTTCGAAGTACGTTGACTTATACCGGCAGCTGCTAGCCAGTAACGCAACCATATATCGTGCGTACCTCCGGGAAATGTCATCGCGAATGTTACTTCTTTATCCGCCTTAAGTTTGGCAGCCACCACAGGAGCAACCTTGTTGGTCTGTTTGAAACCTACTTTACCACAAAAGTCTTTTGAAAGTGTGATAGCCTGACCGTTGTTGTTCAACACCATCGCGATCTTCATCTCCGAACCTTCCTTACCGCCTACACCGGTATATACCGAGAACGGCATGCTGAAGAGACAATGTGCACCATCGAGTTCACCAGTCAAAATTTTATCACGCACGTTCGCCCACGATGCTTCTTTGGACACTTCTACTTTCACGCCATACTTCTCGAAGAGGCCAAGCTCTTTCGCCATCACAATAGGCGCACAATCCGTTAACGGAATAAATCCAATTCGTATCACTTCCTGGCTGCCAGTACCCTCTCCGTTGTGTACCGGCATCGCTGAGGTCAGCATCAACAAAGCAATCGGAAGAAGAAGCAGTGTATATATTCTTTTTATATAAGTTCTCATGGTGATTCAGCGCTTTAGTTTTTGAAAGTAAATTCAGGTTTGATGGAGATCATCAGGTATGCCCAGTCAGAAAAGTCTGCGGCACGGTTAACGTTCTTTACTTTGGCTGACGCCATGGTAGCAGTAGAGAACATGGTAGAGTAACCACCTTCGATCGTCACCGTCTTCGTCATGGCGTAGTTAAACACAAAGTCGATCTCGGTACCTAAACTTTTCTTCATCGTAGAACCATCGTTCGCCAGCACAGCCGTAGGCAATACAAAGCGATGTCCATCGAGGAAAAGCGTGAAGTTGTCTTTCAGTTTATACTTCGCTTTCAGATAGTAGTCCACAAGTCCGTTAGCGCCAAAGCCATCGGCCACGTAGAAGTAATCCATATAGCCCCAGAACTTGTGCGGTGTTCCATAGAGCGGATCGAAGCGCTGAAATCTTTTTGTTCGATCAGAACCATTGTTACCAGAAGTTATATCCACACCGGGACCAACGCTGAGTTTTCTGCCAACTGCATATTGTGTGGATGCTGATATAAGATATTCACTCAGCGATGTACCTTCTCTATATTTACCCCCCTGGTAGAACGCGCTTACGGCAAAACCTAATTTACGTTTTGCTGTACCAAACAGGTTTGCACCCATCGTATAGCGGCTCCATACACCGTGTTCA
>CAMLLI010000866.1 GCA_946480685.1 uncultured Flammeovirgaceae bacterium
TCCCTGGTAAGCACTGCCTGCGCTGCCATTGGCATTGGAAGGACTCGTGTTGTTTGCCCAGCGATTGGTAGTGTTGAACGAGAGATTATTCTCGGTATAGTATCCCGCATAGGTTGTATAGGATGTACCGATATAGGCATATACATTCCATACATTATTTCCAAAAACAGAAGGGTCGCCTGCAGGAGCAGCAATACTTAGATCAGTACCATTGGTAGCGCTGGTAATAGCGGGGTTCGATGCAACAATCCGTATGCGATACGCGCTGCCGGCTGGTGTACCACCGGGTATAGCGGCATTGATCGTACCGGAAGTAACAGATGTATTGGTACCGATCGTTACCGGACTAGCAAAACTTCCGGTAGCATCCGAGAGCTGCGCTGTAAATATATTGTTGGATGGCGTGTTGGAGAAATTGCAATTAACCGTATAGGTGATCGAAAAAGTTTGTCCCTGGCAAAATGATGTTCCCGTTAAAACGGGAGCCGATAACGTAAGGGCGTTGATCGTCAGGTTTGCCCCGTTGTTGCTTCCCGTGGTGGCAGGATTGGAGCTTACAACGCGAACCCTATACGCAGTGCCGCTGGCCGTGGTAAAGGGAATGGTAGCATTGATCGTACCTGCGTTGGTTGATGTAAGTGTACCAATGGCTACGGGACTTGCAAAACTTCCGGTAGCATCGGAGAGTTGTGCTGTAAATATATTCCCGGCTGTAAATGTACCGCTGATGGTATAGGGTATATTTACCGCAGCACCGGCACAAAAAGGCGAACCGGTAATCGTTGATGTTGTGATGGATTGCGAGAAAACATTCCACGAGAGGAGTAAAAGACCGATCAGTACAATTGATCTCTTCACAAACAGGTTAGGGCTCATTGGGTTTTCTGGTTAAGGTTGTTGCACCTATACCGACAGAGTCCACGTCTCCCCTGCACCTTGTGAACAAGCAACTTCACGGATATCGGGTTAAGAGATGGGCGCTACGGTTTGTTATAAAGGTACGCGAAAAGACAGCCATCACCCAACAAACTACCTAAAAAGTTGTTTCAACGCTCTAAGCTGTCATTAGCCCGGATTTTCAAGTGTTTTCACCATCGCTTCTCCGCTATTATATCATGTCGTATGGAAATGTTGGAGGTACACTTGCAGGACTGATTATTTTGCTATGGCTATATTCTTTTCAAAGTCGAGCAACCATTTTTTTCGGGCAAGTCCACCGCCATACCCGGTCAGATCACCGTTCTCGCCAATTACCCGGTGACAAGGAATGAGAATCGCAATTCGATTATAACCATTCGCCGATGCAACGGCTCGCACTGCGGATGCTATACCCATGCCGGTAGCAAGCTGTTTATAGGAAATTGTTTTTCCATACGGAAGCTGTTGTAAATTCTTCCATACCTGCTGTTGAAAATCAGTACCCGGTGTATGCAACGGCACGGTAAATTGTTGTCGCTTACCCGAGAAATATTCTGCAAGCTCCTTCTCAAGCTGCTCAAGATGTTTATTCGTGCCAGGAAGTATAACGGCATCGAGACGTTTACACAAACTTTTAAATTCAGTTTCGAGCATTCTGCGATTCGTAAACTCCGTCAGGCAAACGCCTTGTGTTGTAGCGCATCCGAACATCGGGCCGAGCGGTGTGGTGAAGCGCACTATATTGATTACTGTTTTCGCCTTCGAGCGAGACGGTGCTTTGCCAAATATAGATCTATACCCATCGGTAAATCCACTTAACGAATTATAGCCGCTGTCAAACGCTGTGCTGGTAACAGACTCGCCCACGGTAATTTTGTGAAAAGCAGAATTCAGGCGCAGCATCCGCTGATAAGCATGAAAGCTCAGGTTGTGATGTTTCTTGAACCACCTGCGTATCTGGCTCGGCTCTATGCCACGCGTTCGTAAATCATAGTCCTTTATCCGTATATAGGGATTATTATTTAGCTCATCGATCAGTTGCTGAATAGGCTCCGGTGTTGTGCTTGCCTGTTCCAGCGGCTTGCAGATCTTGCATGGTCTGAAACCATTGAGTATAGCTTCCTGTGGCGAATCATAAAAAACTACATTTTCAGCTTTGGGTTTTCGCGCCCGGCAGGCAGGCCTGCAAAATATACCCGTAGTTTTTACGGCCGTAATAAATACACCCTCAAACGAAGCATCTTCGCTGAGCATAGCTTTATACTTATCCTGAAACGTCAACACCTTTTTCATCTCTATACTATATAATTTGCAACAACTATTTTACACAAACAATGATTCGAATGACTGCTCTTTTTGAATACGCGCGATACTCTGTGAAAAGCTGTCCATCATTTTATCATACGCAAAGTTACCCATACTGATTCGTTTTACACCCATACCCGACAAAGTTGTAATGGACGCGAGCCCCGGCATACTCAATACATTGACCGGCAAAGAAGAAGCTTCAACAACCTGACGAATGTCTTCAACAGACTTTATACAAGGAACAAAAAATCCATCGGCACCGGCGGTGGTATACGCCTGTAATCGCGAAAGCGTTTCATCCATGCGTGCTGGTACATCGAGCAAAAATGTATCGGTGCGTGCATTTATGAAGAGTTGAATGTTGTGCCGGAGGCAGTGATTCCGGATGGCATCAAGTTTCCGGCAGAAAGCATCTGCAGCAACCAGTTGTCGCGTGGATGTAACAACCGAGTCTTCTATATTGATCCCGACTATACCCGCATCGTGAAGCTTGTCTATATTCCCGAGCAGACCGGCAAGAGTAGTGCTATACCCAAACTCTATATCGGCTGATACCGGAACACGTACAGAAGCAACAATCCGTTTCAACGT
>CAMLLI010000867.1 GCA_946480685.1 uncultured Flammeovirgaceae bacterium
GCAGCGGATACAGTTAGATTCTTCGGCACAACGTTATACATATAGGCCACATTAAGGTTGTAAAACTGACTTCCGGAATTTTGTATCGCTTCACCTTGTTTGTCGGCAGCGTCCTGTACATTGGCATTGGCACTAATGCTCTGCCTTCGTTCTTTTGAATTACTTAGAGTGTATGTAGCAGTGGCAGTAATGTTCTGCGAGATTTGAGTATAGTTAAGCGTATCGAGATTATCGTACGGAGTTAACTGGTTAATATCGACAAACTTCGACCGGATGTTGGTATAGGTTTGGAAATTTGAGTAGGAAGCTGAAAGGTTCAGTTTCTGACTCGGTATATAGTTTACATTTACAGAACCTACCATTCTGCGCATAGTACTAACCTTACTCTTGTCGAGATTGTCGCGTTGTGTACCGGCACTTACGGCTACATTCATTTTGCCTTGCCATAACGATGCAGAACCGTTTGCCGTGATGCTTTCAAGATCGTTGTTAAAGTAGTAAGCACCTAGTGTTCTGTATTGCGGGTCTACCCGTTCGTATGCAACGCCAAGACTATACGCGTCCTGCTGATAGCTGAGAGAGGTTTTAAAAGCTTTGTAGTATGATGATGACAACCGGGGCGTATACAAGAAGCCGATGTAGGACAAAGGATGCGATTGTTCTCCTTCTTCAGCTCGTATATCTCTTGATAGTGCACTGGATGCAAGTTCGCCTCTTAACAGAAAATGCTCAAAGAATGTCTTACCAGCAGCTATACTCATTACCAGATTTTCCTGCGGAAGTATATCACGACTATTTTCCTGTAGTCGCGCGAGAAGACTATCCGGGATATGGGCGATGGAGTTCACTTCATCTTTTGCATGAAATACAATCAGATCAACAAAGCTTCCGTCTTTGTTATAGCTTGTCTTTAGCCCGTAGCCCATCCGTTTAAAGGCCGGAGTGTTGGTGATTTCACCTGTTGAATCTGTTTCAGCTTCTACAGCTTTTAAAAATCGTCCATAGAGCGCACTGAATTTCCAGTTGCCTTCCGGAGCCAGATCAGCTGCGCCTCCTAAAAATATATGACCATTTACCGTATAGGGCGAGTATGACATACTGCAATACCCCGCATGGCCGGTTATCCATTTATAGGTTGGATGTATACTATACTGGTTGAAGGGCTGTTGAAATGAAGTATTACGATTTGATAACGCAAAACTCAACGGAACACTCCAGCCATATAGCGAGAAGTTGACATTACCGGAGGCATAGTAAGTATATGGATCGCGTCTGTCATTTATACCATTGGCTGTGTAAAAGATCTGGTTTAGCGATAACCCGCCTGTAATGGCGAGTGCCTTCTCCTTACCTATCGCATCAAGGCTTTGTGCGAATGCTGGCGTATAACTGAAATATAGCGTTATGACAACACTGAATATATAGAATATCCTCATAGGCACAGCATAGGGTAAACAGGTCGAATCATACAAAACAGTCTACAACGAACTCAATTGTAAATTGAGCATCAAGTATAGCTAACGGATAACAATCTTTTTATAGAAGTAATAGACTTATACTACAAGGTATATTTGGGGTATACATGCAGCAAGATGCATCGATAGGTGACGAATAGGGCATAATTTCGCGCTACACCATCAACTAAACTCAATGAAACAGTTTCACGACATTACAATATCATGCCGCGATGGAAATAAATATTTACAATTATTCAGTATAAAGAGTACACAAGACCAGAGTCTATTATCAGTAATATTACAGACATAATTATAGGTATACATTTATCCATCCAGGCAGTTCACTTATAGTGGCAACAATAAGCACAACAATCCGGGAGCCTGTAGCCAGCAGCTCCTATAAATTTAGAAAACGCTATCTTCACCGTAGACAAAAAAGAACCACGTATGAAAATGATTCCGCTGTTTCGCTGTACCGATATGAAAAGGTCTATTGCCTTTTATACTGGTATACTTGATTTTGAATTGTTTCCGGGAGATTCTTCAGAAGACGTTGTTGTGATACTGACCAATGAAGATGCCGCGCTAATGCTTACGAGTTTAGAGGGCGATCAGCAGGTGGGTATAGCTGCGAATGTACTCGTAGATAATGTAGATGGGTTATTCAAAAAGTATATAGCGCGCGGACTGGATCCTTCTTCTAAAAAAGAATCGCCTGTACACCAGGGGCCACTTGACCAAACTTGGGGAAGACGTGAGTTTTATGTAACCGATCCAGATGGGAATACGCTGCGGTTTATACAGCCTATATAGTGGCCGCTATACTCAATATATAAAATCCATTGCACAGAGAACACGAAGGAGACACTGAGTAACACAAAGAAAGACTAGCTCTTCTTTGCTTTCTTTACTTTTTCCTTCTTTGGTAGTGCTTCAATTATTTCTACCAACTCGTTGTACCATTGCTCTCCGTATTTACGGATCAGTGGGTCTTTGAGGAATTTATATACGGGTACCTGTAACTCTTTGCCAAGTGAGCAGGCAGGTGAACAGATGTGCCACTTGTGATAGTTGAGTGCTTCAAAGTTTTTCTTCGCGGTAATGCGAATGGGATACAGGTGACACGATATAGGCTTCTTCCATTTTATCTTGCCATCGAGGTATGCCTGTTCGATGCCACACTTCAGAATTCCTTTTTTATCGTAGATAGCGTAAGCGCATTCGCGACCGTCAATTACCGGTGTACACAGGTCGCCATCATCATCCGTTGTGTGGGTGCCTTCTTTTTCAATTACCTTAATCCCTTCTTTGGTAAGGTAAGGTTTTACAATCGGGTATATTTCTTCGAGGATGGCG
>CAMLLI010000868.1 GCA_946480685.1 uncultured Flammeovirgaceae bacterium
ATTTTGATAAAAAGAAAATAATCCTTGATATAATCCGGGATTCGCTTCTGCATGTGGCTTCTTGTGAAAGCTGGGGCACTGATATTATTTTGGATGCCTATAATATTTGCCTTGAAAGCGAAATAAGGAACGAGTGGTGGGTTAAAGGTAAGCCGATTGCTTCTCCTGATCGGAAACACCATATAGGAATATATTCCGTCTTCGATACTATGCGCTTTGAATATTGGCTTGTGCTGTTTGATAAGAAGAAGGTAGAACTAATACGACATCTGATATATAGAGAGCGCGGTGATTTCTTTACAATTTCACATTTGTCGTGGCAGGATCGTGAGCATATCGTCTATAAGTTTGGCGGACCAAAAAAGTTATTTGTGTACAGCATTGATGATCTGCTTCAATCACGCGTTGCTGAAATTCCTGAGAAGATACATTTGATGTTTAAGTGATGGCGTACATTCGGGAAATACGATATTATGATCATGTTGATGAGTCGAGCGCATTATCAAAGGCTTCGAATTGTGTGTGCGATATGTTTGTCAGGTGGCTGGGGGTAAGTTTGAAGACCGCTAAAGTGCAGATTGTTAATATCTATATCACTGGCAATAAGCAAGAACACTTAAGCTATGAACTCGTGTCGGGTATCATACATATAGACTATTATTTGGCGAGGGGCACGGGTGAAGGTGATACAACAAACTTCGAGCGTAAGAAAGCCGTTTTGGATATAATCTTCGAAGTGCTAACATACCTGGCCGCTTGCGAGAAATGGAATACTAGACTTATATCAGATACTTACAATGCCTGCTTAAATAAAGGTATCAGTAATGAGTGGTGGCAAAGTAAACCTATAGTATCACCAAATAGACAATACTTAGTTGGTGTATATTATAGTTATGACATCAACGGATTCGAGACTTTCCTTGCTTTATTTGATGAAAACAAAAAGGAACTTCAGCGACAGCTGGTTTGCAAACAGGTTTTTGATGGTTGTCTTATTGAAAGAGTTTCATAGCGGAATAATAGTGCTTTTTCCATAACGTTCTCAGGGCAAAGAAAACAGTTTGCATACACTATAAATGACTTTCTCAAGTCGAAGATTAAGTTGGTGTCATCGAAGATGTTAGAAGCCTCCAGATAGTGAACAAAATCATATATAGTGTTTGTATTTCCTCAAAAACGAGCGGATTACTTATTCATTCCTTAAACTCTTCACCGGATTTTCTAGCGCTGCTTTAATAGATTGATATCCTACAGTAACCAGTGCAAGTGTAATGCATAACGCGCCTGCAAGTATAAATATCCACCAATCTATGCTTGTTCGGTATGTATACCCCTGTAACCATTGATCCATAGCATACCATGCGATGGGCGTGCCAATCAGTATAGCGATAACTACGAGCGTGGCAAAATCTTTAGAGAGGAGTGCTGTAATGCGAAAGACAGACGCTCCTAAAACTTTTCGTATGCCAATCTCTTTTATTCTCACTTCTGCCATATAACTGGCGAGTCCGAATAATCCCAGGCATGAGATGAAAATGGTGAGTATAGTAAATATAGATGTTAGGGATGCCGTGCGTTCGGTGTCTTTGAATTTGATAGCGTAATCATCATTCGAGAAGTGGAATTCGAAAGGATACTCAGGATTGTACTTTCGGAAGAGGACCTCTGTCTTTGCTACTGCTTCATGTATATCTATACCTTCCTTCAGTTTGATGTGTATAACATTAAATCCACTTCCCTTCACACCTTCTATAACCAGCGGTTTTATGCCCTCATACGGAGAACCGGTAATAAAATCCTTTACTACGCCAACAATGTGATACTCGGTGCCATCCGTCTCTTTTATAATTTGCCCAATCGGATCGCTGAATCCAAATGCTTTTGCGGCTGCTTCATTAATAAGCATGGCCGAGGAATCGGTCGGATACTTTTGTAAATCCATATCACGACCTTGTACTAACTGAAGCGATGCTGTCTCAACGAGGTCTTCATCTTCCGATAGTCGCTCGAAATCTGTTTTATCTTCCGGGTGTTTACCTTGCCATTGAAGTCCCCAGGTATCACTCATGATCATGCCGAGCGGTGATACCGTTTTTGTAACACTCGATGCTATACCAGACTGAATGAGTTCCTGCTTCAGAGCCGGGTAATTTTCTTGCAACGCTCCCGACATCCAATGGTACAGCAGCGGTTCTGCGTTATAGCCTCTATCGCGATTCTGCGTATAGCGTATCTGTTGTACTACTACCAGTGTAGCGATAATCAGTACGATAGCAAATGTAAATTGCGTAACCACCAATATTTTTCTGGGATTAATGCGGGCAAAGCTTTTTTTGAAGGTGCCCTTGAGAACAGATACCGGTTTAAATGACGACAGAAAGAAAGCCGGGTAACTTCCGGCAATTACTCCGGTAACAATCATAAACGCAACGATGGCCAGCCAAAAGTATAGCTGTGAAAAAGGCACTTCTATAGATTGACCAACAAGTGTGTTGAAATAAGGCAATGCAAGTTGTACCAGTACAACAGCTATACTTCCGGAAAGACATGCGAGTACGATGGATTCAATCAGGAATTGCCATACCAGTAGTGTTTTATCAGCACCGGCTACTTTTCTTACGCCAACTTCTTTTGCACGTTTCTCACTGCGCGCTGTACTGAGATTCATAAAGTTTATACACGCAACAAGTAAAACAAACACCCCGATAATGGCAAACAGTCGCACTGTCTCAATGCGGCCTCCGGTCGCTATACCATTTTCAAACTCGCTATATAAATGCCAGCGATTGATGGGGTGAAGAA
>CAMLLI010000869.1 GCA_946480685.1 uncultured Flammeovirgaceae bacterium
CATTCAGCTTGATCTCGTTTTCGCGTATCTTATCTTCCGCTATCTTTTGTTCTGTTATATCTTCAGCAAATACAGTCACTCCGGTAATAACACCATCTTTTCCAACAATAGGACTGATGGAATATTTGAAGTAACGACCATTGCGTTGCTCCAGTAATTCGTATGATTCACCCGCACACGCGCGGCTGTAGCGTTCGTTCCATACATCGCGCAACCAGTTTGCATCGGGGAGATTCCATGCAACCGATATGATGGGCTGACCATAGGTGATCTCAATGTTATAGTTACGCCTGATATATTCCTGGAAGGTTTGATTACAAATGATAACGCGATGCTCACGATCAACGGCCCACACCATGAACTTGGTATTGTTTACCGTAGCATGCAGGTTTGCTTCACTCAACATCAACCGTTCTTCAGCCTGTCGCTTGCTGGTGATATCATCCATATAGGCGGTGATACCACTGATCTCGTCTTCAAAAAATATAGGATGCAGCACACAGCGATATATACGGTTATTGGTTTCTACATCAAACTCTTCGGTGGTGCGGCCATTTTTCACAATCTCATATTTACTTCGCCAGAAGTCACTGAACGATGCCGGGTTGATAAAATCCAGAATAGGCATGCCCACGAAGAGATCTGTTTTCAAAACGCGCGCGAAGTATTCAGCAAAGCGGTTGTTGAAACGAAGTAATTTATAGCGTATATCTACCGACCAGATAAAGTACTCGGTGTGATTGAGAATGGACTGAAGATTTGCTTCGCTTTTTACCAGGTTCTGTTCAATGATTTTCTTCTCGGTGGTATCGCGTACAATCACGAGCAAATGATTTTCACCGTGCAGATGTATACGTTGTGCAGATATAGTACCAAGAAAGTGTGTTCCGTTCTTACGAAGAAAAACAGAATCGATTGTAACATGTCCCTGCGTGGCCAGTGCAGCAAAGTATTTATCGCGGTCTTCCGCTATAGCCCAGAGGTTAAAGTCGCGTGACGATTTACCGATAACATCCTGGCGCGTATAGCCGGCCAGTGATTGCAGCTTCTCATTAACCTCCACCAGTTGCAGATCGCGTTCGCGGAAGATCAGCATGAGGTCGGGGTTCAGATCAAAAGATTTACGGAACCGCTCCTCGGCATTTCTGCGCTCGGAAACATCGCGCACAACGGACAGGATATACGGCACGCCTTCAATCTCGAGACGGTTACTCGATACAATCACATAAATGATACTTCCATCCTTCCGTATACACGGGCATTCAATCTCTACTGTTTTATTGGCGTTATAGCGCTCGTAGAAAAATTCGCGGTCAGCGTCATCGATGAAGAATTTTACGTCATGCAACGTTTTACCAAGTACTTCCTGCCGGGTATATCCCATGATCGGCTCAATACATTCGTTCACATCGGCAATCATCCGATCGCTCTCGCGCACGATCATCATCAGGTTCGGATTGCTGTGGAAGGCGCGTGAGAATTTCAGCTCGCTGCTCTTGATACGCTCCTCGGCTTCCTTCAGGTATGTAATATCAAACACGAGCCCCACCATACGCTGTGCTATACCTTCTTCCTCGATCGGGTATGCTGTAATGCGAACCCATTTTCTGTAACCCAACGGAGTGAGTATACGCCCGGCGATGTCGAACGAATCGCGTTGTCTTGCTTCCATCTGCCGGAAGATTTCCTGTATCAATTCACGATCGGGCATCTCGAAACGCTGCTCGATATCGCGGAGGTCGTTGGTATTAAAGCTTTGATCTACACCAAAAATGTTATACATCTCGTTCGACCAGAACATCGTTTTGTTATCCGGATGATACTCCCAGCTTCCGATGCGCGCCAGTTTTTGCGATTGATTCAGTATAAATTCACGTGCGGATAACTGACGGATGTGATGAGACAACTGATCGTTGCTTTGTCGTAACTCTTCCTCTGCAGTGGCGAGTTCTTCTTCGCGTTCCTGCAACACATGGTTCAAGGCGCGTTGCTGCTCAAGCGAGCGCTCCAGTACTTCTTCGCGTTTACGTTCGCGCGATATATCGATCCAACTCCCGACAGCCCTGATCGCTTTACCGGATGCATCGCGCACAAATGTACCCTGATCGATTACGTGAACAATGCCTCCGCTCTTCTTATGAAACCGGTATGTATCAAAGAAATTTTCCTGTGTCTCAACCGCATTATCAAAGTTCTTTACAACGCGATCGCGATCTTCTTCATGTATATCATTGATCCAGTCGTCCAGTGTATAACCGGGACTGTTGAAGCCGAACTCTTCCAGTGTAGTGTTGCCGGCCATCCAGTATAGTCTCCGGCTTTCAAGATCTGCCTCCCACATGGCAGCGTTGGAAAGTTCGGCAATGCGTTTGAAACGGTTTCGTTCCGCTTCGAGTCGTACCAGCAGTTCGTTCATCTGCTGTTCGCGTGTATGCAGATGCGTTGTATCACGCCACGCGCCAATAACTCTTTTTACATTACCGGCAGCATCGCGTAACAGACGCACCGTATCGTGGATATAGTATACCTTGCCGCCAGCACAGAAACGATATTCATGTATATATACCGACACCGAAGAATCCTGAAGGGCTTTTTCAAATCCGCTCACAGCACGCTCGCGATCTTCCGGATGAATATTACTGCGCCAGAAGTCATTCAGTGCATCATCTTCCGGTATAGCATACTTGGCGCGGTTGGCAGCCGATGAAAACCAGCGCAGTTGCTGACGGGTAAAGTCAATCGTCCAGATCGCTTCCCCCAGCGTGTCCAGAATTGCCGAGAACAATTCCGGATCGAGAAGC
>CAMLLI010000870.1 GCA_946480685.1 uncultured Flammeovirgaceae bacterium
GAAGATTACCTGGCTGAAAGCGTTGAAGCCAAAGTTCTTGTTAGTAAGGGAGAATTAAAACTGTACTACGTCACATTCGCTGATTATGGGTCGATCCACGAATCGGGTAGTGACTACAACACCGCCGGTTTTACTTATCGCACCAGCTACAAAACCTATGTTATTGAGTACAGCAATAATTTCTATGGTGTCAAAAATGGTGACCAGGAAAGCTTTATTAAGTCCATTTCATTAGCGCTTGCTGATAATGAGGCTTTATTAAAAAGAATTAAAAGCAATGAGTTCAAATATAAAGACATGAAGAAAATTATCTCCATATATAACGCTTCAAAATCCTAATCATTTGAGTGGAATATATCCGAAGGTATCGCACAAAAGAAGTTCTGCGCACGTCATGCCGCACAGGTAAATCCAATCGAAGAGCTGCATGAACCAATGCGGCATCCCCCCGATGACATTCTTAATCCACGCACTTCGACTTCACGAGGGCAGGCAGGGGATTCCGCACGGATAACTATATATTTCATAGCAAGTACGTACCAGCGGAATGACGCTACTTAGCAAGTATGCACATAGCTAAACTTTAAGCACTCAACTAATCTCATTAGCTTCCAGATGTTCTTCTAGCTGTATCAGCAGCAGACGATATATACAATTATCACAAGTACACGCAACGCCATGCTCATTACAGCCGTAATTATAGACGGTAGTAAGCTCTGTATATACGATCTCTAACGCAGCCAGCCATTGACACGCCACTTCATGCATACTATATTTCATTGAATATATACTTTAAACAAAAAACAAAAATGACAAATACCAGCTGCTGCACGTTCCCGCTCGCTTCCGCCTGTTCGCAGCCGGTATCCCAAATGATCAACAACTAAAACGTAAACCGCACATAGGGCACGGGGAAGAACGACTGCTGGTACTGTGTCACCACGGAGTTGGTGCGCGGATTATAGCTCTGCATAAAGATGTTCTCGTTGTTCGTCAGGTTTTGCAGATCAAGCGCAACTTCGAGTGTGCTTCGTTTATACTCTTTACGATACGAGAAGCGAAGGTCGGCACGGAAGTATGGATCCTGTCGCTCGCTGAATGCTTCGCTGTCCCTATATATAGTACGACCATATATTTGCGACTGTTCAAAGTCGATTGGTGTAAGACGCTTCCCTCCGATCGTTGAGAGTTTCAGGTTAACGGAAAAGAAATTCTTTGCTTTACCGATGCGCCACTCTTTACCCGCCAGCGCATTGAATACATACTGCGTGTTAAACGTTGTGTTGCGACTGATGCCATCGCTGCCTTTATACTTTGAATCGAATAAAGAAGTCGTGATCAAAAAATAGTATCCTTTGTTGAAAAAGCGTTCCAAGGTAAGCTCTATACCATAGTTACGACCGCTGCCTTTATTTACGAGACTGTCCTCCTCTTCGATCGCAAAGCTCACGCCTGTATTGAGTGCTGAAAAGGATGAAGCCTTTTGCTCAACCGGCACATTGGACAACGATTGGTAATATCCTTCAGCTTTCAATCGCAGGTTCTCAGATATATTCCAGTCATACGTCAGTACATAATGCTGGCTCGTAGTAAAATCAAGATTTTTATTCGTCAGCAACAGTTCTCCGCTAGTAGTTTTCGTTTGTATAAAACTGGTAGTTACGTTCTGTGCCTGGTTATGTATACCATACCCGATGCTGACGGACTGTTTATTATTCAGTATATATTGAAGACTTACGCGGGGCTCAACAGCAAATTGTTCGTTGAGGGAATAATACTGAGCGTGTGCACCCGCATTCAAAACCAGTCGCTGGTTGAACCGGTGTTTCCAACTGGTAAAGAACTGGTATAGCGTTACCTGGTCCTCTACATCGAGTCGCACCGTGTCACGATTCAGGTTTGCATATATATCACGGTTAAAAAGATCGAACTGTGTGGCATCAACATAAAAGCCGGAGGTGAGACTATTGCGTGCGTTGAACTTGGTACGGGTATAGAAGTTAAATGAATACTTCTGCGTGTTCATGTCACCCTGCGCGCGAAGGTATCGTTCCGTAACTTCGTTCTCTGTGTTGCGCACGAGTGAGTCGGAATCAAATTGTTCGCTGGTAGCACTGGCCCCGGCTGTAAAACGCAGGTATGTATTGGCGATCGATTTCTCATAGCTTATACCAGCCACGCCTGTTCTGTATTTAGTATACGAATCACGATTCTCGGTACCATATAGATTGGCATCTTCATTCAGATCAGTTTCACTTCCCAGCAGATCAATCGAGCTCGTACCACCAAGACCAAATATAGTCCACTTGCCACCACCGGTTGTCGGCAAACTTACTTTGAAATTGAGGTCCTGGTATAAAGGTGTATTGGATCCGGTTCCGAATTCTATACCCAGCGTTTGAAACACACCCAATGTAGAATAGCGATAGTTCGCTATATATGATGCTTTGGAATTTTTAGAGAACGGTCCCTCCGCACCTACTTCAAACCCGTTGAACCCTACCTGGGCAAGCAACTCGCGCTTTTCATTATTACCATCACGCAGGCGCAGATCGAATACCCCGGCCGTTGCGTTTCCGTATTGCGCAGGGAAAGCGCTCGTCATGAAATCGGATTTATCAAGGTTATTATTGTTGAGTATACTTACCGGACCACCCGTACTAACCAACGCACCAAAGTGATTCGGATTGGGAATGTTCAATCCCTCGAGTTGCCATAACATCCCGGTAGGAGAATTTCCCCGCACAACAATATCATTACGGGAATCATTTCCGCCAACAACACCGGCAAAGTTGGC
>CAMLLI010000871.1 GCA_946480685.1 uncultured Flammeovirgaceae bacterium
TTCTTCAATGAGTTTAAGCATGCGTTGCTGACTTCTCTTTATTCCTTTGGCAACGCGTTGTTTCAGCTCGGGGTTTGTGTCGTCCGCTTCTGTGCCGAAGTTAAGTAAAGGACATCCTCCTGTTTCGCCGGATGCGAGGTTGTCGTGGTAATAGTCAAGGAGTGCAAATAGTTTTTCGCGGGCAGTTTGTTTGTTTGCTATTGCACTGTCCAGTCCGCGAGCGACCATTCCTGTGAGGTAATCAAATGCTTCCACGCAGATCTCTTCTTTATTTTCGAAGTTGCCATAGATGCCGCCTTTGGCAAGTTTGGTGGCTTCCATCAGATCAGATATAGCAGTACCCGCAACTCCTTTTTTATTAATAATGGCAGCAGATTGCTCGATAATAAATTGCCTAGTTCGCTCTGATTTTGTCATGTGATTGTGTTTTTAGACCGATCGGTCTTATTTCTTAAACGTAAGGATTCACAATTGGTTCAGGTTGGTTATAACTTTTTATCATTTTTTTGAGAATGTCGCGGGATGAACGTTGAACGATATACCTGACGGAATCTGCAATAGGGGTAGTAGCGGAAAGCCCGAATTGCGTTGGGTGTGCGGGCGGACGGACTTGGAGCGGATAACCCGGGCCGCAGGCATTGCCATTGTGATTTTTATTTTACATATTTGCTTAACAAAATAGAAGGAAATAGATTTATAGAGGGGCAGGCGTTGTGAGATGTATTGTTTGAATCATATATATAGTCTGAATTTATGCAGGAGGAGCACCCTTCCCGTTTTGCAAAAAAGTTTCTGCAGTGGATCTGCCCGGAAGAGCTGCGTGAAGAAATAGAGGGTGATCTGTTGCAACGTTATTATCGTGATGTAAAGCGCATGGACGAACGGAACGCCAGGCGCAGGTTGGTGTGGAGTGCGTTGAAGTTTTTCCGACCTGGTATTTTACTGCGGAACAAATTTACTTTTCAACTGATCAATACGATGATGCTGCGTAATTACTTAATCATTGCTTTTCGAAATGTAGCGAAGAACAAAGTATTCTCTGCTATAAATGTATTTGGTCTCGGCATTGGCCTTGCTGCGTGCCTGCTGATCTTTCAGTTTGTAACGTTCGAACTGAGCTACGATAAATTTCACGACAAGTACGATCGTATATACCGTGTTACGAATGACCGGTTTCAAAACGGAAAGCTCATACAACATGGCACAATTACATACCCGACCATTGGCCCCACCATGGCGAAGGACTATGCTGAAATTGAAATATATACCCGGCTGATGCCTTCGGGTGCGTTTAACGCACGCGTGAACGATGAATACTTTCAGGATGATGCCAGTCTGATGGTGGATGAAAATTTTCTGTCGGTATTCAGTTTTCCGCTGCTGGCTGGTGAGCGTCTGTCGGCTCTGAAGGATACACATACCGTTGTTATTACCGAGGACCTGGCGCGAAAATATTTTAACCTGACGCGTGCGACTATTGTGGATGCATTGGGTAAGGAAATTTATTGGGGAAGCGATAAGCAACCTTATAAAGTAACCGGTGTTTGCGCGAATATACCCGACAACTCGCATTTACAGTTTGATGCGCTGGTGTCTTATAAAACGTTGATCAGTGATGGAAACAACGATGCTGATGTTAGCTGGCAATGGTCTGACTTCAGACACTATATTGTATTGAAGCCGGGTGTGGACTATAAATCACTCGAACGTAAATTTCCTGCGTTCAGTGAGCGATATTTTAAAGGCGATAAGGTGTCTGGTAGTGTTGAGAAGTTTTACTTGCAGCCACTTAGCCGCGCACATTTATACTCCGACTATGAATATGATATAGCGCGCACCGCCAGTGGTAAATCGGTGTGGGCCATGTTGGTGATTGCAATCTTTATTCTGGTAATTGCTTGGATCAACTATATAAATCTGACGACTTCGCGTGCACTCGATCGTGCCAAAGAGGTTGGCTTGCGCAAGGTGATGGGTGCTATGAAGAGTCAGCTTGTAGGACAGTTTATTTTTGAGTCAGCGATGATATCATGTCTTGCATTTATAACGGCTATACTTTGCGTGCAGGCTTGTCAGTTTACGTTCAATGATATTATAGGATATCGGTTGAGCTTGTGGCATGTACTTTCGGAACTGAACAGCTCTGGTATATTTATATTTATTGGTGTGATGCTTGGTGGTGTATTGCTATCCGGTTTCTATCCGGCTTTTGTGCTTTCTTCGTATCAGCCGGTTAAAGTGTTAAAAGGTAAATTTCAACGTTCGTCCAGTGGACACTATCTGCGAAAAGCATTGGTAATATTTCAGTTTACCGCTTCTGCAGCGTTGATTACCGGCACACTCATTGTATCAAAGCAATTGCGCTTTATGAATACAGCAGACCTGGGCATGAACATCAATGATGTAATGGTGGTAGAAGGACCAGAGCTTATGGCATGGGACTCGACATTTGTAGAGCGTGTGGAGAATTTCAAGAATGAACTGGTGCATACCAACGGTATTGCGAGTGCAGCAACTTCGAGTCGCTTGCCGGGAGATCGGTTAGGAAGAGGTTTTGATTTTCGCATAAGCAATCAACCGGCCGAATCACACTACACTACAAGTTTTCTCGGGGCTGACTATCATTTCTTTGATACGTATGGTATATCGGTTATAACCGGAAGAAAGTTTGTCGCTACGGATCATAAAGTAAATTTCGATGATATTACGGTGGCCGTTATTAATCAGAACGCTGTGAAGTTATTTGGTTTCGCCAATGCAGAGGAAGCCGTGGGACAGGAGATTATTGATGATAA
>CAMLLI010000872.1 GCA_946480685.1 uncultured Flammeovirgaceae bacterium
GCCCGGTATACTGGTATCAACTTTACCATAACCGTTGGTGCCGCTCCAGTATATTTCTTTTTGACGGTTTAGCTGCAGTGAATATACTGCGCCATTGCCAGAGATGAGATCCCAATTGCGTCCGTCAAATTCAAGTACACCGCTTCGTGTTGCGAAATACATTACACCACGGTCGCCTTGCACCATATCAAAACAAACATTACTGAATCGCTCCTTTCCGGGCGAATAGTGAGAGAGAAAATAATTACCGGTTTGGCTATAGGATTTGAAAAAGCCTAGCAGCAGGATAAGGCAAACTATGTGACGCATGCAGGATGAGCTTAGCAGTAAAGGTAAAGAATGGAGCAGGTTAATCAAATAGAAGGTACTGGCATTTAGAGGTTTGCAGCGTTAGCTGATGCGGCTCCAGTTCACAACGGTTTTACGCATGGACTCTATTTGTGTGCGAATTACTTTGTTATCGGGTTTTTCGAGCTCGGGATCTTGCTTGAGCACTTCGATGGCGGCTTCGCGTGCGCGCTGCAGAATGGCGCCATCTTTGGCAAGGTCCGATATCATTAAGTCGAGTGCGCCACTTTGCTGTGTACCCATCAGGTCTCCCGGCCCGCGAAGTTTGAGATCCGTTTCTGAAATTTCGAAACCGTTGTTCGTTTTCACCATCGTATCAATCCTTGCCTTGGAGTCTGCACCTAATTTATAGTCTGTCATTAAAATGCAGTATGATTGCTCAGCCCCGCGACCAACACGACCGCGCAGCTGGTGAAGTTGTGATAGTCCGAAGCGCTCTGCGTTTTCAATTACCATCACCGAAGCATTCGGTACATCTACGCCAACTTCAATAACTGTAGTGGCCACCATGATTTTCGTTTCTGCTTTGATGAAGCGCGCCATTTCAAAGTCTTTTGCTTCGGGCTTCATCTTGCCATGCACTATACTTACGGCTATATCCGGAAACGCGCGGCATACACTTTCATAGCCGTCCATCAAATGTTTCAGGTCGAGTTTTTCGGACTCTTCAATCAAGGGATATACCATATATACCTGCCGGCCCGCAGCGATCTGGTCGCGCAGAAACTGATTTACCTGAAGCCGGTGTGCATCAAACCGATGTATAGTCTTGATAGGTTTTCTTCCAGCAGGCAACTGGTCAATCACCGATACATCCAGGTCGCCATACAACGTCATGGCTAGTGTACGCGGTATAGGTGTAGCCGTCATCACCAAAACATGCGGATATAGGTCTGCGTTTTTTTGCCAGAGTTTAGATCGCTGTGCTACACCGAAGCGATGTTGTTCATCTACGATAGCGAGACCGAGGTTTTTGAATTGCACTTCCTCTTCCAGCAGAGCATGTGTACCGATCAGTATTTTCAAGTCACCCGAACGAAGTGCTTCGTGAATTTCTTTGCGTGCCGATTTTTTTGTGGAGCCTGTCAGTAATGCAATAGGCAAATCCATTTTATCAGCATAGCGCTTCAAACCGTTATAGTGTTGTTGTGCAAGAATTTCTGTTGGTGCCATGAGTGCTGCCTGCGCACCTCCGCTGACGATTACCAGCGTGCAGATAAAACCCACTATAGTTTTGCCGCTCCCTACGTCACCTTGTAAAAGCCGATTCATCTGTTTGCCTGATTTCAGGTCGGCATATATTTCCTTGATTACTTTTTTCTGCGCGTCTGTTAAGGCGAACGGTAAATGTTCATTATAAAATTTAGTGAGCAATGAAGTATCCTGAAATACCTGGCCGCGAAATTTCTCCTGTCGCACAAGCTTCATCTTGAGCAAGCGCAGCTGAATGTAGAACAGTTCCTCAAACTTCAGTCGTTGTTGTGAGCGTGTGAGTAAATCTATACTCTTCGGGAAGTGTATATTTAGCAACGCTTCTTTTTTTGCAATGAGGTTTTCACTATTCAACAAGTGTGATGGAAGTGTTTCGCGAATTTTATCGGTGGCTTGTACCAGTAACTCCTGTACAAGCTTCGCTATAGCTTTACTATCAATATGTCGCGTTCGTAACTTTTCGGAGAGCGGATATACCGGATGAAGAAATCCGCCCTGCTCATTCTTTTGCGTTAAAACTTCAATCTCGGGATGCGCTATATTAAACTTGCTGCCAAAACGCGAGGGTTTTCCGAAGATAACATAGGAGACACCTGTTTTTAACTTTTCGTTAATCCAGTTAATTCCCTGGAACCAAACTAACTCCAGTTCGCCTGTTTCATCAGTTACGTGTGCTACCAAACGTTTCTTAAACCCAGCGCCAATTAATTCTTTCTTTCGAAGTATACCTTTCACCTGCACAAAAGGCAGGTCATCGGATAGTTCTTTAATACTGTAAAATTTTGTGCGGTCTTCGTATCGGAAAGGGAAATGCTGGATTAAATCACCGAACGTAAAAATATTCAGCTCCTTGTTTAATAATGACGAACGCTGTGGCCCCACGCCTTTCAGGAATTCTATAGGGGAGTCAAAAAAATTAGCCATTCGTTGTTACTTCTTCAAAACAAGTTTATAAATAATAACGTATTGCACACAAAGAGAAATTAATTTTGCTCTTAAACAAGAAGTAGAAAAAACGGGTTACTAAATAAACTATAGTACTATCAAGCAAATGTTGTATCAAGTATGAAAGCGGAGCTAAAAATTTACAAGGGGATTGAGTACGTGCAGGTAAATCAATTGCCAGCCGAACAGCAGAATATTATCTCAGAAACGTTGAGTAACAAACTTTATATCAAGATTCTTATTGATGGTAAAATTATAGGGAACTGTCTTCAGTATAAGGATTATGAAT
>CAMLLI010000873.1 GCA_946480685.1 uncultured Flammeovirgaceae bacterium
AAGGCGTACTTTTTTTCAAGGCTATAACAGCAATTTTAGTACTGTTCGGATAGATAAATGTGTTATCAATATCGCTATAGCTTGGCTGGAAGAACTGGTTGGTTAACATGAAGAGATGTTTACCTTCCGCATCAAACGCAGGTTCCATACAGGTATAGTAACCACTCGTTACCTGTGTGAGTTTTTTAGACTGATAATCGTATAGAAAAACAGCCTGATGACCGTTGTCGAGATCACGGTCGTATGCTAACCAGCGGCTGTCGGGTGACCAGCTTGCAGAGAAATTCTCTAATGCAAAATGCATCTGTCGCATACCACGATCTACATCTATAGTCTGGTTCGTAGTCACATCATATATCTTGATGCGCATAGCCTTGTCAATGAACGTCACTTTCTTTCCGTCAGGCGACCAGTATAAATTATAACGGAAGCCTGCACCGTAGGCAGTGAGCTTACGCTCTGTAGCATCGTTCTTCGTTTCACGAACGGTAAGTTCATACTCTCCGGAACGATCGCTCCAGTACGCTATATATTTACCGTCAGGCGACCACGTTGGGTAACGCTCTGCAACTCCGGATGACTGCGTTACATTTTTCACAAAACCGTTTTCAGCCGGTATATTAAATACTTCGCCACGTGCTTCCACCAATACCCGATTTCCGTCCGGTGCTATAGATGCATGCTCAATATTTTTAGCTTCTTCAATCGTAGGCTTCAAACCTGCACCATCCGTTACTACTTCTATTTTTACTTCCTGGTGCTTTCGCGATGCAAGGTTATAGAGGTATAATTTACCGCCTGTCTCAAACACTATATCTTCAGGTCCAAGTGAAGGGTAGTGTACATCATAGTCTTTGAACGTGGTGAGCTGGGTAAACGCTTTGGTGGCTATATTATACTCCCACAGGTTCATGCGTTTTTCTGCACCACGATCAGAGAGGAAGAATATACTGTTGCCATGCCACATCGGCAGTTCATCGGCAGCATCATTATTCACCGATATATTTTCAGAGGCCAGTGTTTCGAGGTTGAACAAATGTATCTCAGCATTCCATCCACCGCGGTAGCGTTTCCAGGTTCTGAATACCTGTGTGCGAAAAGTCAATGCAAGCTGTTTACCGTCAGGCGATAAAGAACCGAACTCGGCATACGGCATCGGAAGTTTTTCAGGCAACCCTCCGGCTACTGTCGTTTTAAAAAACTGGTTGAAACGTTCGCGTCCGCTTTCACGACCGGAAGCAAAGAGTATCTGTTTGCCATCCGGGTACCAGTCAACTATACGATCATTCAAACCATGATACGTGAGGCGATTCGGAATACCACCGAGACTCGGTATCACATATACATCTTCGTTCCCGTCATAGTTACCGGTAAAGGCAATGGATTTACCATCCGGAGAAAATTTCGGAAACACTTCTACACCAGCCGGAGAACTGAGGCGCCAGGCAAGGCCACCGGTCTTGGGCACAACCCAGAGATCATTGGCATAGGTAAATACGACATGTGTTTGCGACACATCCGGGTAGCGCAGCAGTGCTGCATCGATCTGCGCTGGCAACACACGAACCAGCACGCTGAACAACAGAGTTAATGAGCAGATTTTTTTCATTTGGGTTTTAATTAAGCATACTGAAATTAAATAAATGCATTTACGGAATTAGTATTGTTTAGGATATTTGCTGCGGAAAAGAAACAAAATAAAGAATTCAATACAATGAAGATTACACCAGACAATAAACTTAAAAAATTGATTGTTGTTGGCGACCGCGTACTGATCAAACCTACCAAGCAATCTGACAAGACTGCCAGCGGACTATATTTGCCTCCGGGTGTACAGGAGAAGGAAAAGATACAGAGTGGTTATGTGATCAAGGTGGGACCGGGTTATCCGTTGCCACTGCCGGCCGATGAAGACGAAGTATGGAAAGGTAAAGAAGACTCTGTGAAGTACTTACCGCTGCAGGCTCAGGAAGGCGATCTCGCAATATTTTTGCAGAAGGGTGCCATTGAAGTTATATACGAAGAAGAAAAATACTTTATTGTTCCGCAGGCATCTATACTGATGCTGGAGCGTGAAGAGGATTTATAATACACGTTTTGTATTTTTGATTATGAACATTTTAACTCTTCGGATTCCTGAACAAGACCAATTCACTGATGATGAATTGTATCGGTTCTGTGTTGCCAACAAAGAGTTAAGGATTGAGCGCGATAGTAGCGGACAGTTAATTATTATGTCACCCGTTGGAAGTAAATCAAGTAATCTGAACCTGAAGTTAAGTGGTATATTCTGGATATGGGCAGAGGCACATGCAGATTTAGGCTACGGGTTTGATTCATCTGCCGGCTTTACATTGCCGGACCGTTCGATGCGATCGCCCGATGTGGCATGGATCGAAAAAAAACGCTGGGATAAACTCACCCTTGAACAACAGGAAAAGTTCGCACCGCTTTGTCCGGATTTCGTGATCGAACTCCGATCGAAGTCAGATCCGCTAAATATACTACTGGATAAAATGCAACTGTGGATGAAGAATGGCTGCCGCATGGGCTGGCTGATCGACCCCCAGGAAGAAAAAGCATATGTATACCAGCTCGATCGCGTTCAGGAAATTCATGGCTTTAACAATATACTTTCAGGAAACGATATACTCCCCGGATTTGAGCTTGACCTTTCGCGGCTAAAGTAATCCCTTGTCATCAGGCATATTTTTTATTGCTGATACTATTTTAACATTTTTAATTATGGCAGGACTTTCATTTGATGTACTCCGGGCTGGGAAAAAATACCGCC
>CAMLLI010000874.1 GCA_946480685.1 uncultured Flammeovirgaceae bacterium
AGAAGTAAGAAGTAAGAAGTAAGAAGTAAGATAACTACAGCGGCCCATTCTTACTCACTCCTGGCTTATGGATTCTTCTACCCCGGTAGCTTCTTCATGAGCCCCTCCAGCATATTGAGTAGACCTGTAATCTGTCCGCTTGAAGATTTTTTCAATTCGTCTATCACGAGTGATGAAATCAATTTTGGCCAGAACAACGGAGACTCTACATCACCACCTTTCTTTTCAATCGCTTCAATTTGTGCAGCTAATGTTGTCCGTAATGATTCGGGTACAGCTTTATCCTGCGAGAGTACTTTTAGTTTTTGTAATCCTTGTTGTAAACGGTTTGCCTGCAGATCGGCTATAGCATCGGTTAACTGGTAAGGCCAATGTATACCTGTTTCATTCGCGAAACCAGCCCAGTAAAATTTAGAGCCGTTGAAATCTTTTTCATAAGCCTTGGCAAGTCCGAGGAGCATATAAAATACAGTTGCTTCATACTGAACGTCTGATTTTGATTTCCTTAATTGACTTTTGGCCAGTTGAGACTCTTCACGTGCGAGCGTGTCCCATCCCTGCTCGTACATAGCAATAGAGCGTAGTGATTGTGCCAGGTAACGAACATCTTCGTCTGTACTTTCCTGTGCCAGATCAGCTTCGGCAAAAGCCATGGCAGGTTTTTTAGAGATCGTCCAGAGGTATCCTAACAGCAAGTGTGCATACTCTGTTTTTATCGGTGTTATAGAGTCCGGCAGTTCATGGTTATAAAGAGTTACTGCCGGGCCCACCGCAGTGGAAGATGCAGCCTTATAAGTTTTATAGGTAAAGCTGGACGTTGTTTCTTCGTAAAGCTCACGCTCGGTTTTCTCTTTCGAGCAGCCGATAGCGAGCAACAGGAACGAAAGAAGTATATATCTACTTTTCAAAGCACTATATTTGGTAAGGAGATTGATATGAAGCGTTTATTGCACACGCTTATAGGTAACTTGTGATTTCAGCGGGTCGGCACTATCAGACCCAAGACCGATGGTGTTGTCATCGATAAACTCAACCTTAAATTCCTGTGAAGTAGATAATCCGTATAGCGCAAAAAGGTCGCGGGCAATTTTCTTTTCTGTGAGTCTGAACTGATAACTCGAAGCACGTTTTATTTCAGATACCCAGACATCATTCGAGTCAGCAAGCATTTTAATGAATTTGTTATCGTTTAGCTTGATAAGTCGTCCGGTAAACTTGTCTTCCTTTCTTTCAATCTTTATCTGCATACCTTCAAACATGCTTCTTCCTTTCAATTCCCAAACGCCAACAAATTTGTCATCGGGTATGTACGTGTTGTTTCCGCAACTGAAACATAGTGAAAGAATGGTGATGAATAGAAATCTGATCTTCATGCAGTGGACGATTGTATATTGATTCTGTAAATATAGCCCGGATGTATTTCTTCGCGGTAATAAGTGATTTCTTTTTGCAATAATTTTCCGATTTTAACATTCTATAACTTTCATTTCAAAACTACTACTACCTATGAACAAACTGATCAGCCGAATCTTCGCTGGTATCTTTCTCCCGGTATTTGTGTATGCTCAACCCGCGCAACAGCATGTTGTGAATGCACAAATGCAAGAGGTCACTGTTTTCCTGAATGGTGCGGAGATTGTCAGTGCCGAAAAAATATCCGTAAAGAAGGGAAGGTCTACGATTGTATTTAAAGGGCTTTCCCCTTACGTCAACAGCAAGAGTGTGCAGGTATCAGTAGATAATGTAGCACTACTTTCGGTTTCAACTGAGGATGCTGTAGAGGAGCATGATGCTCGTTTAGAGGCGATTCGTGATTCGATCACGGAAGTCACCGATAAATTAGAACTGATCCACAACCAGACCGATGCATTGCAGTTTGAGAAGACGATGCTAACGGAGAATCAACGACTCGGGGGAACGCAGAGCGGAGTTCCTTTGACTGAACTGACACGCGCAGCTGATTTTTTCAGAGAGCGAACATTGAAGATCAACAATGCACTGACAGAGCTTAGCCGCAAAAGCAAAGTGCACGACCTGCGGTTGAAGATATTGGAAGCGCGGTATAAATCGATGCGTGAAAGTATAAATACAGCGCGCAAGCACATCGCCGTAACAATTGCTTCTGATAAAGACCAGACTGCAAACTTTATAGTTCGTTACCTGGTAACAGAAGCCGGCTGGATTGCTTCATACGATCTCATTGCTTCCGATATAAATAAACCGGTTACACTCAAGTATAAAGCGCAGGTATATAATAACACTGCGGTTGATTGGAAAGATGTAAAGCTAACCTTGTCAACCAGTGATCCTTCGCTTGCGGCTTCACGACCGTACCTGACTGCGTGGACATTAAATTACTCTTCGAATGCGAATGAAGGTTTGCTTCAGAACCGCATGGCACAGGTAAACCAGAACGAGTTTTCGGATCCAGGGGCTGCAGGCTTTGAAGATATAGCGGCAGAAGAATTAAGTACATCTTTTCCGATCGGCCAACGGCAATCGGTATTGGCAAATGGACAATTCCATCAACTTGATCTGATCGATGAGACATTGAATGCTTCCTTTGAATACCTCGCTATTCCGAAAGTCGACCTGAGTGCGTTTCTGATTGCCAAAGTTACAGGCTGGGAGAAGCTAAACCTGATTAGCGGTATAGCGAATGTATACTTTGGAAATACATATATAGGTGAATCGCAGATTGATACGCGGTTGATGAGTGATACGCTGGAGCTTTCACTCGGACGTGATAACCAGGTATTGATCGGCCGCGCGAAGATTGAAGATAAGGCATA
>CAMLLI010000875.1 GCA_946480685.1 uncultured Flammeovirgaceae bacterium
AAATAGCATAACATAAATAGCTATTTTTTGGTAATAATTTCTCATTTTTATTAGGCAAGCTCGGGTAAAAATATATATCTGACGTTTTTGGCTTCATGGCGGGGTTGGCGCTCGTTGACGAAGAACTTTTTGACTATATTTTCGGCCGCATGAAAACGTATAGTGAAGCTCGGACGTCTGTTGAATTCAGAGCCTTTCAGTCAACACCCGGGATCAGTGTAGCAGTGCTACCCAACAGCCCCGATTTTACAATCCTTGCCGCTACAAATGATTTTGTCTCCTTAACCAGACCGAGACATGAACTACTCGGAGAAAGCTACTTTATGTTACCTTTAGCGGGACAGTGTGATGCCAGCTTTGCTGGTATAGAGACATTGAAGGATTCATTTGCCTTTGTACTTCAACACAAAACACCGCATGAAATTAAATCGTTGGCCGGTGGTATACACGAGACCAGATATTGGGATATAAAGAATACGCCCGTTGAAGATGAATCGGGTTCTTTACTATATATAATACACACCATCGTTGAGGTCACGGATAAGTTTCCAACGAAAGAACAAAACGCTTCAATCCTGGAGGTAGAGAAAGCATATAGGTTCTTTATGCAAGCGCCCGTTGTATTGGGATTTGTTCGAGGCGAAAACTACGAAATAGAGCTGGCGAGCGATGATCTCCTGCGCGTGTGGAAGGTAAATGCAGACGTGCTCGGCAAGCGGTTATTTGACGTTTTCCCCGAACTTGAAAAACAGGGTTTTCGGGATTTGTTAGACCAGGTACGGCATACCGGAAAGCCTTTCGGAGCGTATGAATATCCCATAACATTTGACCGCTTCGACCATCAGGAGACATATTATTTCGACTTTGTATACCAACCATTTTTTGAAGGTGACGAAACTATAGCAACGGGTGTAATGGCGGTAGGCCATGATGTAACGGCTCAGGTGATTGCCAAAAAGCAATCTGCAGCGAGCCAGCAAAAATGGAAAGACCTCGCCAACTCAATGCCCGTGATTGTGTGGACGGCTAAGCCTGACGGTGCACTTGATTTTATCAATGAAAGATGGAGCGAGCTAACCGGACTTGATCAAGTCCAATCCCTGGAGTTCGGGTGGGCGGCTGCACTACATCCACAAGACTATAAACTATGTCTGGATAGCTGGAACACAGCTATACAAAATGCAACGCTATATGAACTGGAAGCACGTTGGCGAAACAAACAAGGTGAGTTTGTCTGGTTGATCAGTCGCGGAATTCCCATCAAGGAAAACGGAAACGTGGTAGCCTGGTATGGAACCAGCACCAACATCGATAAAAATAAACGACTGGAAAGCGACCTCGAAGAGAAAGTACGCGCTGGCATACAGGATGTCTATGAGAAAAATAAATTATTGGACAGTATATTAACGCATTCCTCCAACGGAATTTCTGTCTCTGAATTAATATTTGATGACGCTAGAAATATAGTCGATGCGCAAACAATTTTAGCAAACGATGCGGCCGTCAAATATATCGGATTGCAAAAAGCTTTATACCTCTCCAAACCTGCAACATACTTTGATCCGCATGTGATACAATCTGAATATGGACAGGCGTGTATCCGCACCCATCAAACCGGGGAGCCTTTTATCATGCGGTACTTTTTGGACTTTAGTCAGAAGTGGCTTGAGCTGACGGTTTCCAGAATGGACGACATGCATTTGATCCACATCTTTACCGATGTAACACCGATGAAGGAAGCGCAAAGCAAACTCGAAAAGTCACTACACGATTTACAAGTTCTGAATGCGAACCTGGAAGCATTTGCCTATGCGGCATCGCACGACCTGAAAGAGCCCATACGCAAGCATCAGTTTTATACCAACAAGCTCAAAGAAGAACTCAAGCAGATGCTGGAACCCCGGTATATTTCCTTGATTGAAAAACTGGAAGCGATATCAATGCGCATGAGCAAACTCGTAGATGACTTACTCGAATATTCCCAGGCATCGAAGGGAGCTGTTGATCACCAGGAGATTCGTCTGGAACAAATTATCAGGAGTGTACAGGAAGATCTTGAGTTGGAGATACAAAAGCGGCAGGCCGTTATTACCGTACAGACTTTACCGGTGATGACGGGTAACAGCAGACAGATACATCAATTGTTTCAGAACCTTATTAGCAATGCGCTTAAATATAGCAAGCCCGGTTCTGCACCCGAAATCACCATTCGATCCACATCGATCGCGGGTAAAGATGTTACCTATAGTCTTCCGCTCGATGCACAGAATAAATTATTCAACCTTATCGAAGTGCAGGATAATGGTATCGGATTTGACCAGGAGGATGCAGAACGCATGTTCGATGTATTTACCAGGCTTCATAGTGACGCAGAGTATCGTGGGTCGGGGATCGGTCTTTCGATTGTAAAAAGAGTGGTGGAAGGGCATAACGGTTATATATGGGCAAAAGGAGTTCCGGGTGCAGGTTCTGTATTTTATATACTGTTACCTGCCTGATACGCTTCAATATCTGTATAGTATATATAGTGCGTGTCGGGTATGATGGAGACCGTAATGCAGAGATATAGGTCAGATGAAAAATCAGAACTTCGCTGAGCCTTGAATTGAAATTAAAAGATATTAACGAATATCTGAAGACCGTAATTGTGGATGATAGATCAACGCTCAAACTGTTTTCTCATTATATTCTAATCCGGCTCTCGAAACCATCAGTCAAACGGACACGTTTCTTAAATAGAACCTGTAAGAAAAAGTATAATGATCAGTAAGTGTTTCATATTAACTAATAC
>CAMLLI010000876.1 GCA_946480685.1 uncultured Flammeovirgaceae bacterium
GCACGATACAGTGGTATGCATGCAAACTAAAGTGCTTCAAAATATATAGTGTATAATTAACAATTACTTAATATATATAGGTATAGCAGTGAAGCGAAACCGGTTTCGTAAATAAAACAGGGTATAAAATTCGGTTCCATCAATATATTTTCTCAAGTTAGTAGAAAGGCTAGGCCCGCAAGGATTATATATAGCCTGTACTTAAGCCCAAAACCCATCTTGACCGAGCCTGACTATTTTACGCTGGTAAGGAGCATTCGTGAGAATGACAAGAAGAGCCTCGAAACTCTGTTCAGGCTATTATATACCCCGCTCCGTAATTATGCCAACATCATTATAAACAGTAAGGAAGATGCGGAAGACATTGTGCAGGAAGTCTTTCTGAAACTTTGGAATGGCCGCAGTGATCTTGATGAGAACAAGAGTATAAAAACGTACTTATATGTATGCACGAAGAACAGTTGCCTGAATTGGCTCAAGCATACCAAAGTACGAAGCGACTATGCGCGGGTAATGGCTTCGGTATATGAGTCGTCAGCTGATGAGCTTTCTCCGCATGAGTCGCTCATTGCCCATGATATTGAAAATGATTTATCGATCGCGCTAAACGAACTTCCTACACAATGCCGCAAGATATTTGAGCTGAGTCGCTTTGAAGGACTGAAGTATCACGAAATAGCATCCAAGCTGAATATATCTATCAAAACCGTTGAGACGCAAATGTCGCGCGCACTGGTTAAAGTCAAATTCCAGTTGAAGAAGCATAGCACAACACCGCATACCCTGCTGCTCTGGCTGGCTATCGTGTTTTTCAGAAAGCTATAAAACTTGTCAGGGTAAAATCAGGCTGAGTTGTATTTGTTATATACGACTATCAGCTGAATGAATACCCACAACCGATTACCGCACGAAGTATATAATCTGATTATCCGATTTCTCCGCCATGAGACATCTGCTGCAGAAATACAAGTTCTGGAACAATGGCTGTCCGAAGATCCGTCTCACCGAAAACTGTTTCACGAAATCAATATCGAGTTTCGCGCGTTGTCTGAAAGTGATCGCGATTATAAGCATATAGAAGAAATATGGGAGTCGTTGTCAGGAAAGATTGAGACAACAGAAGATAAAAAGACACGCCCGCTATATCCCAACTTTACGTGGTATAAGGCAGCTGCATCCATCTGTATTGTGCTGCTCGCAGGTTTTGGCCTGTGGAAATATATACAACCTGACGCGGCAAAGTCATTATCAACTATAGTAGAACAGGCTGCTGACAAGAAGAAACTTGTAATACTGGCGGATGGTACAAAAGTATGGCTGAATGCTAACAGTTCAATTCAATATGATGAGAACTTCGGTAAAAATACACGTACTGTATTGTTAAAAGGTGAAGCATTCTTCGATGTAACCAAAACCGGTATAGATTTCATTGTCCAAACCAACAACTTTAACATACGGGTTAAGGGAACGAAGTTCAACGTTACAGCTTTCAACAATGACGTCCAAGAGTGTGCTACGCTGGAAGAAGGTAGGGTGGTGCTACAGGTAAAAGGAAACAGTGAAGCCTTCGATATGAAACCAGGCGACCAGGTAACGTTCAATAACAAGTCGAATGCCGTTAGTCGCAGAGTTGTGCGCCCGTCCAGTTACTCACTCTGGAAAGAAGATCCACTCAGGTTCAAGAACGCAACCCTTAAAGATATTCTGGACGAAATTCAGTCTCGTTACCATGTAACAATCCGAGTACATGCTTCCAGTGTCATGCACGAAAAATTATCCATGACACTTCATGAAGAGACTCTTGAAGAAGCGATGGAATTGATTGGCATAGCAACCTCTTTGAAATATAGTATAAATGAGAGCGAAGTCGTAATGTATAAGTAGCGGTACAACCCCCAAACATCAAGCCTATGAAACACTTCTATCAGTTTTTAAACAAACAGGCTATAGCTGCATATCCGCGATGTGTAGTATATAGCATGGCGTTTCTGCTGTTATGCCTGCTGGCGATGCCAAGTGCCGGCGAGGCAGCCCAGAAAAAGAGCAAACGAACAGTGATTGAATTGTCGGTCACGAACCTTCCGCTGAAAGACGTGTTAACAGAACTGGAGCGGCAGACAGAATATACCTTTGTCGTTAATCACAGCAGGCTCACATCGCTCAATCGCGCCATCACCGTGTCTATTCGGGAAGAGCGCATCGAGCCTATACTTGATAAAATACTGGAAGGAACCAACGTTACCTATACCATCCGCAAGAAACAGATCACACTTGTATCTGTTACACAAACACCTTCGTCCGTGCTGCATTATCAATCGGGTGGAGGATCATCGTTAACCTCCACCAATGTTACCTATATACCCTTGCCCGGACTCGTAAATAAAAAACTGATTAGTATATCCGGTCAGGTTACCGACAGTCCGGATGGTGCTCCGCTGCCCGGAGTTAATATACTGGAGAAAGGAACTTCCAACGGTGTTGCTACAGATGCTGATGGTAAATTTACACTCAATGTATCTTCAGAGGCTTCTATACTTGTTTTCAGTTTTATAGGCTATGTAACGCAGGAAATAACTGTAGGCAATCAATCGGTGATCAATGTACAAATGACGTCCGATATAAATACGCTGAATGAAGTTGTTGTAGTGGGATATGGCACACAGGAGAAAGGCGATGTAACCGGTTCGATCTCTTCTGTAAAAGGATCAGACTTTGCCAACCTGCCGGTATCATCTACACAACAGGCGTTGCAAGGCCGCACAGCCGGAGTAAATATAGTGCGCAGCGGTGG
>CAMLLI010000877.1 GCA_946480685.1 uncultured Flammeovirgaceae bacterium
TTGGTGCTTCATGCTGAGCTATACCGTATGCGCTCAACAAAAAAAATCAGTATTCATCATCCTCGATGGAATTCCTGCGGATGTAATTGAAAAAGTTGAGACACCGGTGCTCGATATGATTGCCGCACAAGGCGGATATACGCACGCCAGCCAGGGCGGAATAAAAGACAGCTATAATCAATCGCCCACTATATCGGCGGTGGGCTATAACCATGTGCTTACCGGAACGTGGTCTAATAAACACAACGTATGGGACAACGACATCAAGGCTCCCAACTATCACTACTGGAATATCTTCCGCATAGCGAAAACTACAAATCCTAAACTGACCACCGCTATATTTTCATCCTGGACCGATAACCGAACCAAACTTATCGGAGAGAATCTTCCGGAAGCAGGAGGAATAGATATAGACTATACATACGATGGACTTGAATTGGACACCGTGCGCTTTCCGCATACGAAGGACCGGAAATTCATGCTTGCCATTGATGAACAAATTTCTACGGAGGCCAGCCGGTATATATTGGAAAAAGGTCCCGATCTGTCGTGGGTATACCTGGAGTATACGGATGATATGGGACACATGTATGGAGACAGTCCGGAGTTTACCGATGCAGTGCAAAAAGCCGATGCCCAGGTAGGACGAATATGGAATGCACTTCAGCAGCGTATGAAAAATTACAACGAAGAATGGATGATTGTAGTAACTACCGATCACGGAAGAGATGCCCAGACCGGTAAGAACCATGGCGGCCAATCGGATCGTGAGCGAAACGCGTGGATCGTTACCAACGTAAAGCCGCTGAACAAACAGTTCTCACAACCGGCTGTAGTAGATATAGCCCCCTCCATTCTGCGCTTCATGAATATAGCCGCTCCTTCTGCCGTGCAGGAGGAAATGGATGGCGTACCATTCATAGGCAAAGTATCTGTAGCCAACCTGGCGGCTACACGCAACGGCAAAAATGCCATGCTTACCTGGACGCCTGTTGATGCGGATGGAAAAGTGGAAATATGGATGACGACTACGAACAACTTTGAAACAGGCGGTAACGATAAATATATAGCCGTTGGCACCACACAAACCCGTGACGGTCGCTTCACATTCGAACTTCCGGAGAAAACAGAATATTGCAAAGTGTTAGTGAAAGGCCGGCACAACATGATGAACGTGTGGATTGTTGATAAAGCCCTTCTCGATAAAAAACGGGCACGACCGTTTGGAAGGCCTTACTGAACGAACTTGTTCCACCATTGTCACACAGGGTAACCGCTGCGATCTGGCACAGTCGTGTATGCTGGAAATCGAACGAAGAAAACAGTCAATAGCAAGTATATATAGCGATTGACGTGACGTTGTTACGTTGATTACATCAATCGCATTCCATGACAGAAACGAATTTTACTCGAGGTGATCACATCACATACCTGCCAAAGACACGTTCAACATCGCGGTAGAAATAATCGGAGTTCTTCTCTTCCAATGAAAATGTACCGGTATTCCGCACGTGTGTGATCAGGCCAGCGTAATGAACAAGATCTACCGGAGCGATCAACATCTCTTTCAAATCACGCTTCATAAACTCACGCTTTATGTTGGACAGCGGCTTGCTATATTTACTCTCATATATAGCAGCCAGGTAATCATCTTGTAACAAATCTTTAACAAGATCATTCCGTACGATTCGAATGAGGTCAATCACTCTATCTACTGACAAAGGCACGACATCTTTTTTCGAATCGGTCTGTTGCATGCTATCTTTTTCTTCTGGCACTCAAGTATCGAAGAAAATCATTGCAGATAATAGTTGCTTTTCTTCAAAAAGGTAAACGTGTTCAGTATCAATTGAATTAGTTATCCACAAAAAACAGAATATGCTTTTGTTCCGAAAGTATCATCAAGTGCATCAGGCACTTAAATCAGAAATTGTGGTTAACTAAAATATATACTTGATATGACGTGTTTGTAAGTACAACACAATCAATATTGAATAAGCGAATCGAGGAACTTTACTTCATAATACATCAGCGTTTGCACAGCTTTACCTTTGTGCATAGCCGGTCGCCAGCGAGTCTTTAATAGTTCTTCAACGACTCCATTATCATATCCTTCGATAATACCTTTTAATATTTTGGGATTCTCCACTCGTCCATCTTCCGTAATAATAAAAGACATTAAAAAAGTTCTGGCCTTGCGAATATTATAATCATCGGTAAGATCTTGCTTGCGAATGTCATCTCCCAACGGATTATTCTTTTTATACCGTGGCGTTACAACCCGGTTGGCTTTGTACAACGGCTTTCCGTTATGCTCACCGATAGGCTCGAGGTATTCATCAAAGCGGGTGAGATATTCCTCTGCTATAAATTTCATTCTTCTATAGCCTTTGAGATAGATTGTCAATGCCGTATCAGAAAGATGTTCTATCGTCCAGGTATCGTATCCGAGGGTAAGTGCTTTGCCGCGAAGCGACCACGGCAACTGCATCGAGTTGTTCCACCCGGGATCAAAAGAAAAATTCAGATGTGTATTATCAAATTCATAGCGCAGGTACGTGGTATCGGGCAGCGGATCGCTGTCTCTGAATTCTTCGATCGAAATATTGATCCACGATTTTTTTAAAAGCTTTTGCTGCGAAAACACAGCAGCAGAACATGCTATAAAGAATACGGTCAGGAACAGGCGTGCCATGGCTTCAGGTTAAGTAACTTCGCAGGGTACGAAGCACTGTAAAGATAAGAAACCGCCTCGAAGATTCATGTAATCAAGGCATCATTTGCTGTTAC
>CAMLLI010000878.1 GCA_946480685.1 uncultured Flammeovirgaceae bacterium
ATGACTGGTGCGTATATCTTTCTTTATTCGAGTGCACATCTCCACGCCATCGAGCACTGGCATGTTCACATCACTGATGATAATGTCGGGTATACTTTCGCAGGCTTTTTGAAAACCGATCTCACCATTTTCGGCTTCTTCAATCAGGAATGCAGAATCGAAATTGAGTTTGATAAACTGGCGGATGTCGCTGTTGTCTTCTACCACCAGCAGCAGCGGTCGTCTACGCGATTCAGATGAATCGGCCGGCAGTTTAGCATCAGCGATGCCATAGGTTGTCTGCGCGTCCAGTAGCCTGTCCGTTATGTCATACGGTTTATCCGCTATTTCACCCGGTGCGAAGGCTTCATTTCCTACCGGGAGCCACACCGAGAATTCGCATCCTTCACCGATATTGCTTTTTAACAGTATATCTCCGTGATGCAATACAGCGAGTTGCCGCGCAAGTGCCAGCCCAATGCCGGTACCTTCTTTCGTGCGATGTTCACGCTCAACCCGGAAGAACGGATCAAACACTTTTTCATGATGTGCCTGCGATATACCTTCACCACTATCTGTAATGCGTATACAGACAAAAGATTTTGCATGACGCTTTTTCTTTACAATAACTTCCGGAACCGGTAGTATACCTTCTTCGAAGAGTGTAATACTAATGCTGATCTTTCCGTGATCAGGAGTATATTTAAATGCATTGGACAAGATGTTCAATACAATTTTCTCGAGCTTGTCCGGATCAAAATATTTTTCTTCCCGTGATGCTGATGCCGAAAACTCGTATACTATATTTCGCTTTTCGGCTGTAAATTGAAATGCTTCTTTAATGCCTTTAATAAAACCGATAATGTCGCCCCTCATAACATTGAGTTTCATGAAGCCGGCATCCAGTTCGTAGATGTGCATAAGTTGGTTGATGAGCCGAAGCAGGTGTTGTCCATTGCGATGAATAAGGTGAAGCATTTGTTTGTCTTTACCCTGGATGTCGGTTGAAGTAGTTAACTGATTAAGCGGTCCTAGTATAAGGGTAAGCGGTGTCCGGAATTCGTGCGAGATGTTGGCGTAGAACCGAAGTTTGATGTCGTCCATCTCCAGGCGGTTGCGTACCTTCATGCGTTGAAGAAGTATATAGCGCAGCACAAAGAGTGAAGCCAGGAGAAGTGCAACATATAGAATCTTTGCCCACCACGTTTTCCAAAACGGAGGTGTAATAATAATCCGAACGGAGGTACCCTGTTCGTTCCATATACCATCATTATTGGTTGCTTTTACGCGGAGTATATATTCGCCCGGATCGAGGTTGGTATAGGTCGATTTTCGTTGTGACCCTACGAAGTTCCAGCGCTCATCGAATCCTTCGAGTTTATAGGCATACTGGTTTTTTTCGGGAGATGTATAACTCAGCGCAGCAAACGCCAGCGAGAATACCGATTCTTTATAAGGCAGTGTTATCTCATCAGCTTCATCCATGGGGCGCGTAATCGGAGCGTGCTCTTCGCGGAAATTTACCGGCTTGTTGAACACTTGCAGTCCGGTAAAATATACCGGTGGAATAAAATCATTATCGGCTATACTATCCGGGTGAAAATAGTCGAGACCGTTGATCCCGCCAAAGTATATTGTTCCCTGTTTGTTCGTGAAGGAAGCTAACCGGTTGAAGGAGTTGCTTTGCAGTCCATCGGCAATTTCGTAATTGCGGAATGTTATGGCTTTTGGATTGAAGCGGGAGATACCTTTGTTGGTACTGAGCCATAAATTACCATGACGGTCTTCTTCTATAGCCTGTATAACATTGTTCGGTAAACCATCTTTAATGGTATAAGTAGTAAATATATTTTTACTTCGGTCGAGTAAATTCAATCCACCTTGTGTGCCGATCCAGAGGTTGCCATTGCTATCTTCATAGATCACGTTTACAATGTTGTTGCTGATGCTTTCAGGGTTGTCGCGGTTATACTGAAAGTGAATGAACTGATCTTTTCCGCGATCGTACAGGTTAAGTCCACCGCCTTCTGTTCCGACCCACATATTTCCCTGGCGATCCTGGTATATAGAAAAAATAATCGAGTGACTTATACTTCCGGTTCGGGATGCATCGGGTATATAGTGTTGCGTAGTTTGTTCATGCTTGTCATACACCAGCAATCCTTCGCCCCATGTACCCATCCATACCTTGCCGGTAATAGTATCTTCCGCAATAACGGCTACGTGTTTTACATCGGTGTCAAAATGAAGTTTTTGAAAGCTGTGTGTGTTCCTGTTAAACTGCGATGCTTTACCATAGAAGCTGCCGATCCACGCTATACCGTTACGATCTTCATACATGCACAACGGATAATTACTTGGGATACTGCCGGTGTTTCCTGCAGCATGTTGCAGGTAGGTAAATTTGTGACTGTGCCTATGGTATATATTCAGTCCGCCACCATCCGTGCCCGTGTATATATTTCCATCGGCATCCTCATACACGGATAGTACATTCTCGTTGTTCAGACCATCAGTTGTACCGTTGTTTGCAAAGTGGTGGAACTTGCGCGGAGCAAGGTCACAGAAATTTATACCTCCGCTAAAGGTGCCGATCCACATATTCCCCTGGCGGTCGTTATAAAGAGCGTATATGGAACCATTGTTGATACCGTCCGGATTATTCTTATCGTAATCTACATAGTTGAATTTACTTCGTGACTTGTCCAGAATATTAATGCCTCCATTCTGCGTTCCGATCCACAAATTGCCATAGGTGTCTTCTGCAAGGGAGAGAACATCGTTGTTGCTGAGACCATTCTTTTTTCCGGG
>CAMLLI010000879.1 GCA_946480685.1 uncultured Flammeovirgaceae bacterium
ATCCTTACTGGACAGTATCTAAAGGAGTACAACGTATCCAGTTCAGAGATATTCGTTTTGTACCTGCGAAAATTACGACCGGTGATGCTGCCTGGAACGTATCCAAAGGTATTCAGCAATTGAACGCAAGACGTTCATCAGGACAAACCGGTGTTGTTGCCATGACAGGTTATCCTTCATGGACCATTTCAAAAGGTGTTGCACGCATGCAATACGAAAAGAGCAATTAATAAAGTTGACTATATATAGCAACCAAAAGATACTGGTCGATGTTTAGGTAAAGGTAAGTCGATTAAGTAAAGATAGAGGGGTAGGTTAGGTTAAAAAGCCGCGTGAATTCTTTCACGTGGCTTTTTTCATTTCTGCCCGGTTCCGATCCCTGAAAGGAACCCAAAACTTCCCGAAATCTCCCACTTTCTACCACCGGCATTTTAAAACCCTCAAAACAGCGCGGAAATCCATGATTTTATCCGTTTAAAATATTTCCTCAACAGCCAAAAATGTCTTTTGAGAGTGCATAAACGTGCTTTTTTCGAAGAAAATGGAAAAAAGTGGTTGAAAGTGGTTGAAAGTGGTTTAAAATTACCTATGTTTGCTTAGGAGAAAAAGACAACCACTACACGTCTATGACTTTCTTCACCAGTGAATATGAGAGCAAACTTGATGCGAAGGGCCGCCTGGTGCTGCCTGCGCGGATCAAAGCGCAATTGCCTGAAAACGAAGGCAATGTGCTGATGATCCGTAAGTCGCTCGATCCATGCCTCATAATCTACCCGATGGTGGAGTTCAACAAGGTCTTCTCGAAGATTTCGGGATTGAATGAGTTTAATAAAGAAGCTGTACCGCTGCAGCGCAGTTTTTTCGCAGGAACCACGGAGGTCGAAATGGATAATAACGGCCGCATCCTGATTCCAAAGAAGTACCTGGCGCATGCCCAGATCGACAAGGACGTAATCCTGGTCGGCATGGGAAACAAAGTAGAAGTATGGAATCCAACTCTGTACGAGAAGCACCTGATTCAAGATCCAAGTGAATTGTCTGAGTTGGCGCAGAAATACCTGGGAGAGCAGTAGCACTTGTTGCGCGTTGCAAACAAGTATATATATACTCCTGAAGTTGTGCTGTTAAAGTTAGTTGCTGGCTGCTGGTTTCTGGCTGCTGGCAAAAATGTTAGGTATATATATGAAGGATTTTAAAAGGCTATTGATCTGGCAGAAGGGAATGGAGCTTGTTGAGGAAACATACCGCATTGCAGCTTTACTTCCCCACGAAGAAAAGTACGGGTTAAGAAGCCAGCTTACACGTGCAGCAGTATCAATAGTTTTAAACATTGCAGAAGGCAGTGCAAAGGCAAGCAAGAAGGAGTATAGATATTACCTGGAGACATCTCTTGGTTCTGCTTTTGAGCTTGAAACAGTTTTACTGGTAATTGAAAGATTAGAGTTAATGGAAAGTAAAGTCATAGAAGGAGTGATGTCTGAAGTATTGCGCGAGCAACGGATGATCAATGGCTTTATAAATAAAATAAACTCCGATGTCTAAGTCCAGCAGCCAGCAGCCAGCAGCCAGTGGCTATCACAAGCCTGTGATGCTACAACAATGCATCGATGCACTGCAGATTCAGGCAGAGGGTATATATGTAGACGTAACCTTCGGTGGAGGTGGGCATAGTGCAGAGATTCTCAAATATATCAAGGGCGGTCGGTTGATTGCGTTTGATCAGGATGAGGATGCGAAGCGCGAAGCCGAAAAAATAAACAGTAGTTCTTTTACATTTTGTCAGGCCAACTTCATGTACATGAAAAAGTATTTGAAGTTGAATGGAGTAACAAAGGTCAACGGTATACTGGCTGATCTCGGTATTTCTTCACACCAGATTGATTCACCCGAGCGTGGTTTCTCAACTCGGTTTGACGGACCGCTGGATATGCGGATGGATCAGACTATATCGCTGACAGCAGCGAAGGTGTTGAATGAATATAGCGAAGACCAGTTGCATAAACTCTTCGGTATGTATGGAGAGTTGAAGAATGCAAAGACCGTTGCCAGGCTCATCACCCAACAGCGCGTTAACCATCCCTTTGATCGCACGGAAGATTTGAAAGCAGCTTTAAGAACAGTTGCTCCGCGCGGCAAAGAGAATAAATATTTCGCCCAGGTGTTTCAGGCGTTACGCATTGAAGTGAATGCAGAGATGAAAGCGCTAGAAAATTTTTTGCACCAGTGTGGCGAAGTGATGGAAACCGGTGGACGGTTAGTGGTGATGTCATACCACTCCCTCGAAGACAGAATGGTAAAGAACTACATCAACAAAGGGAAAATCTTTGGGGAAGTAGACAAAGACTTTTATGGTAATGAGATCAAACCTTTCGAAGCCGTATATCGCAAGCCGATAGAAGCAACAGAGGAGGAGATCAGCGGCAACAGCCGCGCGCGCAGTGCAAAACTCCGTGTAGCGGAAAGATTAGCGTTAGCCGTTAATAGTTAATCGTTATTAGGAAAATACCTATAGCGATTACTGATTAAACGAGTAACGAATAACTTATAATGAATAACGAACAACGAATGGAGAACAAATTCAAAATCAAGCCCAGCAAACCTGAAACCTCTTCAACGGGTAGTACAGGCGGCACGGGCAATGGTATGTTCTCTGCTCTTGAAAAGCGTTTGAAGCTTGAAAGTTATTTCGAAGAAGGGTTTCCGGTGCAATACCTGCCCAAGATACTCTTTGTGTTATTGTTAGGTATACTATATATCAGCAACACGCACTATGCGGAGAAGAC
>CAMLLI010000880.1 GCA_946480685.1 uncultured Flammeovirgaceae bacterium
CGCTTCCAGCACAGCATCAGCAAAAGCCTGCGGTGCCTCCTGCGGAAGATTGTGTCCAATGCCACCCGTAATTGTATGATGCACGTATTTACCTGTAAACTTAGCAGCATATCGGGCCGGGTCAGGATGCGGTGCACCGTTGGCATCACCTTCAAGTGTTACCGTTGGGACCGTGATCACTGGGGCAGTAGCTAGTTTTTTCTCCAGCTCATCATACTGACGCTCGCCATCAGCAAGGCCTAAACGCCAGCGGTAATTATGAATGACGATCGCGACATGATCCGGATTGTTAAAAGCCGCAGCAGATTTGTTGAACGTTATATCATCAAAATGCCATTGCGGAGAAGCCGTTTCCCAAATGAGTCTGGCGAAGTCGCGACTGTTCGCTTCATATCCTGCGCGGCCGCGTTCAGTGGCAAAGTAAAATTGATACCACCATGAAAGCTCTGCCTTCGGAGCAAGTGGTGTTTGATTGATCTGCTGACTGCCGATCAGGTACCCGCTTACCGATACCAGTGCTTTACAACGCTCTGGCCATACGGCCGCCATAATATTGGCTGTGCGTGCACCCCAGTCAAATCCGCCAATGATTGCCTTCTTAATCTTTAAGGCATCCATAAAAGCAATCATGTCAGCAGCAAGTGCGGCCTGTTGTCCATTACGCGGTGTCTCGGAAGATAAGAAACGCGTGGTACCATAGCCGCGCAAATATGGAACTACTACACGATAACCTTTTGCTACCAATATGTTTGCTACATGTTCGTAGGCATATATATCATACGGCCAGCCATGAAGCAGGAGTACTACTTCGCCTCCCGCAGGACCTATATCTACATAGCCAACACTAAGCACGCCTGCGTTAATTTGTTTTAATTGGCTGAAGGAGGATTCACGATTGTCAGCGGTGCTGTCGCGATGAGTCAGGACTTTGCTCTCGGCCTTTGCCAGCATTGTACTGAAAACTGAAACCAGCAGAAATGCCAAGGTGCGAAAGCTGTAGGGGAATGTGTTGTTACGGTTCATAATATACATATATAGGTTGATGGTCATTCCCATAGCGATGTTGCGCCCGGAAGACAAGTAAATGTACGGACACACGGAGGGCAGCGATATTCAAATAAGGATCAACCCGGCAAACTGATCTGTGAAGCAGACATTTCGATACGTGGTCCGGACGGATTTTACTCGGCAGCTATCAACGATAGTGTAGCCGAAGCGTTGTATACGGTTGGCCCGCAGATTCACGCAGACGAACGCAGACTAAATTTAAAACAAGGTTCTGCGTATATCTGCGCGTTCTGCGGGCAAAAGACTGACAATGCTGTTTGAGTATTGGATGATATTGCTAACTTGACAAAAAACTCTTTCAGTAATTATGAAGACACTATCCATACTATCCGCGTTGTTCATTTGGACAATTGTTGTTGTTCATGCACAGCCGCCAAAAGGACCTGTTACACCAGGCACTACATTTGGAAGTTCAATCGCTGCTGAGGGCGCGGTGCCTGTAGCAGATCTTTCCAAACTGTTGCAGGACGATCAATCTCATCCGGTAAAAGTAAAAGGCACGGTAACGGATGTGTGTCCTAAAAAAGGCTGCTGGCTATCGCTGGAGATGCCGGATAACAGCAAGGTATTTGTGAAGATGAAAGACTACGGTTTTTTTGTGCCGGTTGAACTCATTGGTAAAACGGTTGTAGTGGATGCTGAAGCAAAAGTTATCAAGACTTCCGTAGATGAATTGAAGCACTATGCTGAAGATGCCAAAAAGAGCAAGGAAGAAATAGATGCCATTAAAGAACCGAAGGAAGAAATAAGACTCACGGCCAATGGTATCGTAGTGGTAAAGTAACTACATCGCTATATATAGTGCCCGCTATAGTTCATCAGCAGCTTTTATTTTACACTGGTATAAGCGTGACGAAAGGTTTTCCCGTTTTACTGGACCGGCACGTCAAGGCGATTTCATCTTTTTTTGGGGTGATCAGAAAATCCTCGCTCAGTATTTGAGGCTCCAGGTGCAGGTAAAAGTTGTCGTTATCTTTGTAGATGTGATAGGTGCCTTCGTACTCCGGGATAGATGAAATTCTTAAGTCGGTCTCGAGAAAAATATACCGAATGGAATGTGGCATCGCATTAAATTTCCGGTTTGTGAACAGTGCTTTGATTTTTTCGATTGGCATACCGTATGGTCGTTTTTATTCCTGCTGGTATCTGTCATTAACACCGGTCATTCAATAATGTTTAGGGAATAATCAATATCTTTCGCGTTGTTAGAGGCGAGGCAGACGTTGCAGGGCGTAACGTCAGGAGTAAAATATATGTGCACCCGGATTTTTATTACCCTTATATGACCAAGTTTATTGTAGCGAAGCCTTCTGAATTGTCTTCGTCTCAAATAGAAGCTATCGTACGTCTCTGGCAAATTGAGGAGTGGGAACACCTGACGAAGAAAGAATTCGAGGAAGTTTTCTACAACAACGAATTTCATTTGCTTACGGACGATAAGGGAAATATACTGTCAGTATCGCGCGTAAACTACAACTTTCAGATCTCTGTGTCCGATTCAGTTCACACCATTGCTGAGTTGGTAGGCTTTGTCTCAAAAACACCGCGGCACGGTCACGGTTCACTGCTTTTTCAAAACATACTCAGCAACTTAACCGAGCGAGGTATTGAAGCGATTGGTTTTTGTGAACCGGTAAGCCGTGCGTTCTATGAAAAATGCGGAGTGGAAATATTCTACTCACAGTCACGCTTCATTAAAGAAAAAA
>CAMLLI010000881.1 GCA_946480685.1 uncultured Flammeovirgaceae bacterium
TGACCACAAGAAAGTAAACGGATAATTTTGTCCGTTCAAGGCTAAAAGGTTCAAGGTTTAATGTTGAAATGCTTAAGTTTAACGTTGAACTTTGAACCTTTCATTTTTTAAAGCGATAGTATGTTTTCAAACGAACCGGTTGTAAGCGTTCAGGAAGCCAGTATCTTTCAGGATCAGAACACGATATTGAGTGATCTGAATTTCACCATCGACAAAGGTGAATTTGTATATCTTGTTGGTCGCACCGGTTCCGGAAAATCATCGTTACTCAAAACGCTATATGCCGATCTGTTATTGAGACTTGGCAATATACATGTAGCTGGTTTCAACATCCGCGGTATAAGACCATCGCAGATACCGTTGCTGAGAAGAAAGCTCGGCATCATCTTCCAGGACTTTCAATTGCTGAATGATCGCACCGTTGCCGAAAACCTGATCTTCGTAATGAAAGCCACCGGCTGGAAAGACAGCACCAAGATGAAAGCAAGAATGAACGAAGTACTGATGAACGTTGGTCTTGGTTCAATTGAAAAGAAAATGCCGCATCAACTTTCGGGTGGTGAACAACAGCGTGTTGTCATAGCGCGTGCGCTCATCAACGAACCTCTTATACTCCTGGCAGATGAACCTACCGGGAACCTCGATCCCGAAGTATCGCAAGGTATATTGAAGATTTTTCAACAGATCAACAAAAGCGGTACAGCTATATTAATGGCAACGCACAGTCACGGGTTGATCAAAAAATATCCTGCGCGTGTTTTAAAATGTGAAGACGGAAAAATTCTTGACTCTGCAAAAGAACAGTTCGAGCTCTCTACAGCAGATGTTTGGAACTAACTATAGCGATCAGATATTCGCTTCTTCCTTTTCTTTATCGCTGTGAGATTTATACCCTTTCTCCAACGCATGCAATTGCTGGTTGAGTAGATCAATACGCACCAGTAAATTCAGCACCAACGCGTCCTTTACTTTTTGACTGGGGCGCGCGTGCATTTCTTCCTTCAACACCATATACATCGCTTCAAGTTGCTGGAAGTCTTGCGTAAAACTGTTGAGTCCTTCGTTCTTCTGGAACTCATCGATCATCTCAACTTTCTCGGAGATCTGTTCTACATAAAATGCTTCTACATCTTTAAATTCTTTCAGCGCCATTTCAGATCCGCGTGGTTGCTTCGCTCCTCCCCGCTGCACATACATATATACCGACAGCACCATGAACACCACGGCTGCAGCACGCCACAACGTAAGCGAGTTCCACCAGCCACCCCGTTGTAAGCCTACAGAAGCTTCTACATTCTTCCAGATCTTGTCAGAAGGCTCTTTGTCATCGAACGCGCTTCGGTTTTGTTTTACAAAATCTTCGATCTTCATGTTTTACGTGTTTAGGTGTTTATGTGTGTAGGTGTGTTCGTTAATGTTTTATGTTTACGCCCATGGTTTCCAGTGACTCGCGGAGTTTGGCTTTGGCGCGGTTTAACTGTGACTTGGATGTTGATTCGGTTATACTCATAATCTCGGCTATCTCCTGGTGATCGTATCCTTCCAGCAAATATAGCGAGAGTACACTTCGATAGCCATCGGGAAGTTGCGATATAGCACGCTTCACGCGTTCAACGGTTAGTTCATCACCATACTCTACGGGTGCTTCCTCCTCGGCAACATCCCAGCGGTCGTCATCCGGTATAGGATCGTACTTGCGCTTGTTCAGCGCGTTGATCGCCTTGTTCACCACGATGCGTTTGAGCCAGGCACCAAAAGCAGAATCGCCCCGATAGCTTTCCAGGCTACGGAACGCGCTTATGAAAGCTTCCTGCAGTACATCAGCGGCATCATCTTCATTGCCGGTAATGCGATAGCCCACGTTGAACATGGCCTTCGAGTATAATTTGTAAAGCTTATAATGAGCTTCACGATCGCCCACTCTGCAGCGCGCAATCAGTTCTTCGTGCACATTCAATACCGTTGACTCCAAGCTATAATGTTCAATCTCTGTGTCAGAGACAAGATACGGAGAAAAAGGTTGCATGGGGGATCGTGAGTCTTTATCCGTTGTCCGTTAATAAGTTAAAGTTATAAGTTGTTCGTGGTCGCAGCTTCACATCGACAACGATTAACGGATAACGCGTAACGGTTAACTTATAACGGCTAACGGATAACGATTAACGCCCACGGTCGATTTTGATAACGCGTGATGGTTAAGATGTTAAATGACTTTTGAGATGTCTGCAATCGATAACAAAACGATCCCGTGCGGGAAAATTGTATTGTCGTTTTTTGTATGATCAACGGGATGCCATGAGACTTTGGTTTCCGGTGAGCAAACATCGAACGCTTCATGAAAAAATTATTCTTATCTGTTCTTGCCAGTGTCGCGGTATCATTTACCGGCTGTTCCAGTGATGAGTCAACACAAGACACCACACAAACACCGGATACTACAACTGCTGCCGATACCATCGCCATAACTCCGGCCAATGTGCGTAACTATATAGTTGATGCGAATGCAACGGATGAAACCGTAGCACTTTTTTATAACCTGAAAAAACTTTCTGCAACCAGCTTCGCGGTTGGCCAACAGGATGCGTTCAGCAGTTTTTACAAAGGCGATAATTCTGCGTCAGACGTCAAGAAGACAACGGGCAGCGACCCTGCTCTGCTTGGATCGGACTTCAATCACCGACAAACAGAATGATGGAACGGCTGGTAACTGGTTTTATCAACAGGAACAGACCATCATTGCCAATGTAAAAGCAGCGTATGCACTT
>CAMLLI010000882.1 GCA_946480685.1 uncultured Flammeovirgaceae bacterium
TTAAAATGAAAACCAACAGTAACTCAACGCTGCTAACCAAGAACCACATCGGGACGGTACCGGATGAAGAGCGCCCCGAACAGAATAATTATCTGGATGCTGTGCGGGCTTTTGCCAAACTTACTTACGAGGGTGTATATATCATCAACTATGAAACGATGACGTTTGAGTACGTTTCAGAAAATCCGCTATTCTTATGCGGATATACATCCGATGAAGTGATGGCACTGGGGTATGAGTTCTATTTTAAAAATGTTCCTGAAGATGACCTGACGCTGCTGAATACTATAAATGAACTGGGATTTGATTTCTTTAAAAATCTGCCCGGCGAAGAAAAGATACTATATAGTATAACCTACGATTTTCATCTGCTTAATCGCGATGGTAAGCGAACGCTGATCAATCATAAACTTACGCCACTGCTTCTCACCCGTGACAAAAGAATGTGGAAGGCGATGTGTATTGTTTCTATCTCACATCATAAAAATCCGGGGAATGTCTATATCCATAAGCAAGGTTCTAACGAGACATGGGAATTGGATGTAAAAGGCAAACGCTGGCATAAGTCCGAGAAGCCCCAACTGACCAAGCGGGAAATTGAAGTGCTGCGCCTTCATGCCCAGGGGTTGTCAATTAATGAGATCGCAGAGAAAGTATCCGTCACTCCCGATACCGTGAAATATTACCGAAGACAAATCTTCGATCGTTTAAATGTAAGCACAATCGCAGAAGCACTTTCGTATGCTGTGACCAGCAAGATCATTTGATAGACGATAAATCAGATGATGAAGTTCTTTTCTGAGAATCTTCGTTCGAACCTGTAGCGAAAAGAAAGTAAGTAATCTTTTCTGCTTCTGATCAGGATGGACCTGCGACCGTATAAACAATAATTATTTATAAGGTGTAGAAACTTTCTATATTTAGTATGGAGATCATTCTGTCGTGAGAATGGTTTCCGGTAGATATATATATGTAAGCAACCCTATGGATATACGTACTATGAGCAGATCGATCTTTACTCTTCTTTTTATAGCAGGTTTGTTGTTGCATGCCGCTGGGCAGAATCAATCACACCAAATTACCGTTGATCTTAAAAAGACCAGTTCTCCGTGGTCCACAGCGTGGGCGCATTTTGGTTATGATGAGCCTAACTATACCTATATGAAAGACGGGAAGAAGCTGCTGTCGGAGCTTGCAGCATTAAGTCCGGTGCCGGTATATGTGCGGGTGCATAACCTTCTTACTACGGGCAATGGAGAGGCTGCACTCAAATGGGGATCGACCAACGCCTATACCGAAACCAAACGCGGCAAGCCGGTATATAACTGGCAGCTCGTTGACAGCATCATGGATGTGTTTGTGAAAAGAGGAATGAAACCGGTAGTAGAAATTGGATTTATGCCCGAGGCCCTGTCAAAGAAACCACAGCCGTACAGGCACACGTGGCAACCCGGTGTTGACTATAACAAGATATATACCGGCTGGGCGTATCCGCCCACGGACTATAAGAAGTGGAGTGAGTTGGTATATCAATGGGTAAAGCATTCTATAGAGCGTTACGGTAAAGATGAAGTGCGTACGTGGTGGTGGGAAGTATGGAATGAACCGAACATCGGGTACTGGCAGGGAACACCGGAGGAATTCAACATGCTATACGATTATGCGGTGGATGGTGTGAAGCGTGCCATGCCGGAAGCGAAAGTAGGAGGGCCCTCTACCACAGGACCGGGTTGGAATAAAGCGGCAGACTTTCTGCGAAATTTCCTGAAGCATTGTGAAGAAGGTACAAACCACGCTACGGGTAAAAAAGGATCTCCGTTAGACTTCATCAGCTTCCACGCAAAGGGTGGTCCTAAAGTTGTAGACGGACATGTGGTGATGAATATGGCAACACAACTTAACGATGTAGCAAAGGGGTTTGATATCGTTCGTAAATCGGTGTTCAAGGAACTTCCTATACTGATCACTGAATTTGATCCGGAGGGATGTGCTGCCTGCGGAATGGCCACTAATCCTGAAAACGCCTATCGAAATGGCACCATGTATTCAAGCTATACCGCGGCATCATTTACCCGGCTCTTTGATCTTGCCAAACGCTACAATGTATACCTTGAAGGTGTAACAAGCTGGTCGTTTGAATTTGAAAACCAGCCGTGGTTTTATGGATTCAGAGACCTTGCCACCAATGGAGTTGACAAGCCAGTGTTAAATGTGTTTCGCATGTTCGGCATGATGAAGGGCAATCGCCTCGATATAGAGAATAACCGTGAAATAACACTCGATAGTATTCTGTCGAAGGGTATACGAAAGACTCCGGATATACATGCGCTGGCAACAGCATCGGATGCTTCCATGGCGCTGATGGTTTGGAACTACCATGATGCCGATGTACCACGAACGGAAACTGAAGTTGTTCTGAACATCAGAAATATACCGGCAGAAAAAGTAATGTTAAGTCACTTTCGCATCGATCGCGATCATAGTAACGCATACGAAGTATGGAAGTCGATGGGATCTCCGCAGACGGTGGATGAGACTCAGTTTAAAATACTTGAACGCGCAGGGCAGCTCGAACTTTTAAAATCACCGGAATGGATCGTCACAAACAAAGGAGAAGTATATATATCCATGACGTTGCCGGCACAAGCTGTTTCATTGATAAAGCTGGAGTATAAATAGCTGTCAGGATTGATGTTGTGGTGGTCGTAACAATGCCTTTAGAAAAATCCGATAGGTGATCGGTGAAGGCATTGTTATAAATGTAG
>CAMLLI010000883.1 GCA_946480685.1 uncultured Flammeovirgaceae bacterium
AACGTGAGCTTATCGGGTCGCCACAAGTCGTCCGAATCTGCAAAGGCTATCAGCTCACCTGTGGCTTTCGCTAAACCGGCATTTCGCACAGCACCCAGTTGTCCTGTTCGTTTCAGCTTAATATACCGTATGCGATTATCTATAATTTTTCCTATCAGATTTTCTGTTTCATCATCTGAGCCATCATCTACAATTATTAACTCCCAATGTAAATAGGTTTGATTTAAAATGCTTCCGATTGTCTCGGCCACCAGATGGGCGCGGTGATAGGTTGGGAGAACAATGCTGACGAAAGGATGCGCAGGTATACTATGAACTTGCATGATAACATTTCAGGAATGAACGGGTTGCCTTGCTATACTCTCAAGTTTCCCATCTTGTAGAGTATATATCGTATCAAAGTACCGCAAAAGATGTGGCTTATGTGTTATAAAAATAATGGACTTGTTTGCAAAAATGTCATTTTGCAATAGTTGCATTACGGCTTCTTCAGTCTGACTGTCTAATTGATTTGTTATTTCATCCAGCAGTAACACTTCTGCATTATAATACAATGCACGTGCTATGGCCAGCCTTTGCCGCTGGCCACCGGATATTTTTGTACCTCTTTCACCTATACGCGTATGTATACCTTCGGGTAGCGTATTGACCCACGACTGAAGATCAAGATCGGAAACAAGTTTGGTTATTTTATCTGAGTCTATTTCTGCAGCTTCAATTCCAAAGGCAATGTTCTCGGCAATGGATGCATCGAGTATATACGCACTTTGGGGCACATAGCCCATGAGTTTTCGGAAGCTCGCGCTGTGCTGTGATTCCATTTTTAAATCGTCAACGGTAATATCTCCCGACAGCTCGGTGATATAGCGCATCAACAACAATAACAGGGTAGTCTTGCCGCTTCCGGATTTACCCATCAACGCAATCTTCTCGCCTTTGTGGATCGTCATCTGAATATTTTTCAATATATACTGACCGATCGTATGTGCAAATGAGATATTGTTCAATATGATGGAAGTCTCAAAAAGTAATGCTCTAACAGATTGATCCGGAGCTCCTCTTTTAACAGCAACCATTTGTTTAACCTCTTCAAGTACATACTCATGCGTTTTCATTTGAAGTGATGCACTGAAAATCCGGTTGATGGACGGGATTGCCCGAAAGCCGGCACCAGCATATATCGTTATGAGCAATAGCGTTTGCTCATAACTTTGTTTGCTTAGCAACACATATATAATTACTGCACCAATGCAGGCAGCGGCTACTACCTCCGTTATCCGCGCTGCGTTAACACTTGCTGTATGATCTTTGGAAAAAAGTCTGCCCAGATTATGATAAGCTTTATGAAACCGAGTCTTGAAAAATTCTTCTTTACCGAACGAACGGATTTCAGCAAGTCCTTCGACACTTTGCAATGTGTGTTTCAATATCTGCGGATAAGCTGACTTCAGTTCTTTACTGACGGCACGCAATTGTTTTCGTTTGATAAAGTACACGAGACCAACCGGTGCAACAATCGCTGCGATGAATACGAGCAGGTATATATCATAGACAGCAACCGTTACAAGAAGCATGGAAGCAATGCATAGTTCCGCGACAATAGTACCTGCCGGTATAACAAAGTTATTGGCAAATGTAATGGGTATGTTAATGATACGATTTACCTCACGACTATAGTCTGCTTCTACAAATTTACTATAAGGTATGGCGAAGTAGTTGGAGAGCGTTCGGGTTGCAATATCACTGGCAATGCTGTAACCGTACGATGCCTTTTTGAATGTTACCCAATGATGAAACCTGTTCTTTAAGATGATGAGCAACAAAACGCAAATTGTAAAAGCAATACCTGTAAAAGCAGGATCATATATACCCGTAACTTCTGACACTTTACCAACCCAGGATGATGCGATACTTTCTTTCGGATCCAGCACTACCAAAATCAATGGGATAAAAGAAGCGAGACTGAACAAGTCGAAAACAGAACTAACAATCAACAGAAATATTATATATACGCCCTGCCGTTTGTAGCGAGGATCGACAAGACTAAGTACAAATAAGATGTTCTGCTTCTTCACTAAAAGATTTTTAGCTGTGAAAAGTTCTGTCGTGCCATCCACATGGCCACTTTGCTGGCAGATGAGACTGCTTTATATTTCATTCGCCTCCAATGAAAAGGTGCATGCTTTAACTTGGTATAGTTTACTTCACTGATCACATGCTTTACTGCATAATCATAATACTTCCGCGAATACATTCGCTCAAAGTCAATTTGCCGATCAGTGGACGTTGTCCAATCCAGATCAGGGGTTTGAGACGCTTCCACTTCCTGGTATAGTTCTGTGCCTTTAATTGGATATGCAACTGTAATAGTAAAATGATCAGGATCCGATTCTTTTAAATGCTGTATAGTTTCTTCTATATCTGCTTCGGTTTCTCCGGGGTAGCCGAGCATGATAAATGTGCCGGTTTGTATACCATGCTTCTTGGTGAGCTTGATCATGTCGCGAACCTGGTTTACATCTACCCTGCGATCCATCAGGTCGATAACGCGTTGTGATCCACTCTCGGCTCCGATCCATACTCGAAAACAACCTGTCTCTTTCAGCATTTTGATAACTTCTTCATTCATGCGATCGGCTCTTGTTATACACTCGTATGGAATGAGTATATTTTTCTTCTGAAGCTCATCGCGAAAAGCTGTTAACCATTTATGACTGATCGTAAACACATCGTCAACAAACCAGAGTGCATCGGGGTTGTATG
>CAMLLI010000884.1 GCA_946480685.1 uncultured Flammeovirgaceae bacterium
CTTGGTAGTAGCTATACCTTCTTTATTGTTCAGCGATTCATAGATGCGCAGCGAAGTAAGATAATACTCCAGCGCTTTGTCCAATGCACCTTGTGTTTTATAGGCTATACCGAGGTTGTTGTAAGCAGCCGCCTGACCTTTTTTATCGTTAATCTCGGTCGCGAGATTCAATGCTTCACGCGCATAACCAACAGCACGTGCCGGATCTTTTTCATGGTAGGCCCGGAAAAACTCGTTGAGAGCCTTTACCTTATATTGATTCTTGGCAGTGTCGAGGGCAGCTTGAAGACTGTCAGACTGCGCCCATCCAGACAGCACAATAACGGAACAGAGCAAGAGCAGGCAGAGCTTTTTGTGGGTCATAAGAGTTATAACAATAACAGCGATAAAAGTAAGAAATATTTTGGCAGCGAGAGCGCATTATGCCCGTTAACGTAAATGTTATTCGGTGATTTGCGCGCTTTATACCATCTTTCGGATGCGAATATATTCTTTATGAAACACTGCTACTGCCTGATCATCTTCACATTCGGATTATTTCTTTCAGCATCTGCACAAAAGAACGCTGCGACTGCAGACGAAGCTGCCGTGCAACAGGTAATTGCCGATCTCTTTAAAGGAATGGAGAAAGGCGATAGTGCCCTGGTACACTCAACCTTTGCGCGCGAAGTAACGCTCGCTACCATGGCCCGCGATAAGAGCGGCAATCCTATATTACACCGTGAGTCTTCACTCGATGGTTTTCTGAAAGCCGTTGGAACTCCGCACCAGGAAACCTGGTACGAGGAAATCTGGAACCTCAAGATTCAGCTCGATGGCGACTTTGCACAGGCGTGGTGCGACTACGCGTTTTACATTGACAAAAGTTTCAGTCACTGCGGAGTGGACGCGTTTCATCTGCACAAGGGTAAAGATGGCTGGAAGATCTTCCACCTGGCTGATACTCGCAGAAAGACCGGCTGCGAAATCCCCAAAAAGATACAGAGCAAACACCAGTAGTGCATCGGCATAATGGTGTCATTTTATAGTCACATTTTTCTTCTTTAAAGATTCATAACCGGCTCGGTATATCTTTTTAGTAGATTACTTGCTAAACTCCTGAAGCTATAAACACATGGGTTTACTTGAATTTACAGAAAGAGGAATTTACTGTCCGAAGGCCGATGTTTACCTCGACCCCTGGAAGCCGGTGGATCGTGCTGTTATTTCGCACGGGCACTCCGATCATGCCAGTTGGGGACATAAAAATTATTTATGCTCTGCACCGGCAGCTCCGGTCATACGACACCGCCTTCAACTCGATACTCTTGAGACAGCAAACTATGGTGAACCGGTATATATACACGGTGTTCAGTTCTCCTTTCATCCTGCCGGACATATACCAGGCTCTGCCCAGATTCGCGTAGAGCATAAAGGTGAAGTCTGGGTTTTTACGGGTGATTATAAACTTGAACCCGATGGACTCTCGGAGCCCTTTGAGTTAGTACGATGTCAGAACTTCATTACCGAGTCAACGTTCGGGCTACCGGTTTATCACTGGAAACCGCAGCAGGAGATCTTTGACGAGATCAATGCGTGGTGGCGAAAGAATCAATCGGAAGGAAGAATTTCAGTAATTGCCGGATATACTTTAGGAAAGAGTCAGCGGTTGCTAAAGAATGTAGATGCCTCCATTGGTAAAATTATAGTGCACGGTGCGGTAGATGCTGTTAACCAGGTGATGCGACAACAAGGTATAGCTTTACCGGAGACACATCGCGTTACCAAAGAAAGCAAGAAGCAGGATTTTGAAGGAGCACTCGTCATCTGTCCGCCTTCCGCAGTAGGCTCTCCGTGGATCCGCAGGTTTCTCCCATACTCATTAGGTATAGCTTCCGGATGGATGAGTCTTCGCGGAGCGCGCAGAAGGAGAGGAGCCGATCGCGGATTCCCATTATCCGATCATGTCGATTGGAAAAGTCTCAATATAGCGGTGCGCGAAACCGGTGCTGAAAAAGTTTTTGTAACGCACGGATACTCCGAGGTATTCTCGCAATGGCTGAATGAAAATGGTATTGAGTCACATGTTGTAAAGACCGAGTACGAAGGCGAGTTGAGTGAAATGGTGGAAGGCACAGCTACAACAACCACGGTTGCCAGTGAAGATATACCGACCGATGCTATTGATAATTCAGCAGAAGATGCGGGACATGTGTAACATGGTGACCAGATATACCGATGCTATAGATTCAAAATATACCGGGTGTGATATACTATGAAGAACTTTGCGCAACTTTTTACGGATCTCGATCGCACAACCAAAACACTTGGTAAAATAAAAGCGTTGACCGAATACTTTCAGAAAGTTTCGGATCAGGATAAACTATGGTCTATAGCTTTGTTGTCGCATCGCAGACCAAGACGTACCATCAACACAACATTACTTGGTACATGGGCATCGGAGTTATCCGGTTTGCCCGCGTGGTTGTTTGCTGAGTCGTATCATGTAGTGGGCGATCTCGCAGAGACCATAACATTGCTTCTTCCGGAACCTGCTGAACAATCTGATGAATCGCTCACCTATTGGATCGACTTCATTCGTTCACTCGAACCACTTACCATCGAGGAGAAAAAAGAAAAAGTACTGTGGGCATGGAACAGGCTCGATCAAACCGAACGATTCGTTTTCAATAAACTGATTACCGGTGGATTTCGAATGGGTGTATCACAGCAACTCATGGTAAAGGCGCTGGCGAAACATACCGGCACACGCGAAAATATAG
>CAMLLI010000885.1 GCA_946480685.1 uncultured Flammeovirgaceae bacterium
GTATATAGATATATGTTACAATCGTAGCCTGAAACTGATGCTATATAGTGAACCCATATAGCATCAGGCGAATCGGATAACATCGCTATTTTTTTATACTAATTTTAATGTCTTTGTGCGACATTAAATGTTCACCAAAAGTGTTCAATGCATCAATCACCTTCATCGATCGTTTGCCGAGCGATGTCACGTAGTAATCTACGCGGGGTGGCTTCTCCTTGTATACTTTTCGTTCGATCATTCCCTTCTTCTCCAATTCCCGCAACTGACTGTATAACATCTTATCCGTGATATGCGGAATGTTACTCTTCAATTCTCCATAGCGAAGCTTGCCTTTGCGTAGTGCCAGAAGGATTGGCATCTTCCATGTGCCTCCGATAAAAGCCATGGCTAATTCCACCGGACTATAATATATGCGCCCGTTATAAGTGAAGTCTTTCATTAACGTAAAGATATTGCCGACATTCAAACTTTTCCGGTTACATACAAAGAAGTATGTAAAAGGCGCGGTATGTCTCCTGCACTTACCTTCGCGCGTAAAAACAACACAAACATGCCGTCATCAAATTCCTCAGAATGGATAACCATTCCTATACTCCCCTGTATATCAATAGAAGAGACGCTTCAGTTTTGGCAGGCACTGGGCTTTGATACCACCTATAAACAAACGCATCCATATCAATATGGTGTTGTTGAACGCGGTGGTCACCAGCTTCACTTCGGCAGGGTGAGGGGTATGGAAGCTGCAAACAATTTTTATACAGGTTGCCTCATTGCTGTCCTCGATGCCGGTGATGTATACCACGAAATAACACAACGTCTGAAACAACATTTCGGTCGAGTGTCGCATACAGGTATACCGCGTGTATCGCGAATGAAACCTGGCACTACACGATTTACATTAACGGATGTTGCGGGCAACGCTATCATTTTTGTCAGTCGCGGTGGGCTGGACCAGGAAACATGGGAGAAAGCGGAAAATAAAAATCAAACAAAATTACAACGTGCTATAGCTATAGCCATACGATTCCGCGATTACAAGAATGATGACGGAGCCGCAATAAAAACCCTGGATGCTGCATTGAACCGAGTGGACGGTGAAAATGCAATGGATATAGCTGAAGCATTGACTATACGTATTGAACTTGCTGAGTCGAGTAATGATCCGATCAAGGCCGCTGAATGTAAGTCGAGGTTAGCACAGCTTGCTATATCTGAAAGTGATATGGCCCTGCTTCGCGAAAAGCATGGAACGTTGGGATGAGTGTAGCATACGCTAATATGTGTGCCTCGATGCATCAGAGTCCCGGCGGCCGGTTTAAGTTTACCCACAAAACTATTAGGTTGAATTAAGTCCATGCTTATAGCCTTCGAGCAGGGAATGAAAATGGGCGTAGCCTTTCCAGATCGTTTGCCAGCCTGGCAATCCTTTCTGTTTCATTCCCTGATGTCCGCCCATTCTTCCCAAAAGTAATAACCACCATAATGTAGTTTCAGGTTTGCATAACTGTTTATCAATTGGCTTCAAGTATTTTTGAGACAATTTAATCGCAAGGTTTTGTTCTTCTTTATCAGGTATAATTTCTTTGAAAGAGTCTTCTTCATGTTGTTTCGCGAAGTATCTACTTCGTAAAAGCTGTACAGCTGTCAGTGCTAACAATCCTATACTTGTGGTTATTGTTTTACGAGAGTCAAATTGTCTTTTCTCAATATTACAGCCAGTTTTATAGCATTTATGATAGTCCTCGATGGTCCATCTCTTCGAATATGTATCAGCTATACCCATAGCAGTTTTTATAGTATCAATAGGAAGGTTACTCAACAGAAACCATTCTGCAGCCTGTCCTTCTGATACATCCTTCTCTTTGACCCACACGCAGCTCACATCTTGTTCGATTCCTCTGAACTGAAAACGTTGATAATTGATATAGCAGTCAGCTTCGTATAGGTTTCCTTTTATATCTCTTAAATGCCTTTTAATGATAGGATTATTTTTTTGAGAGCGCATAGAGTGAAAAAGCCTAAACTTCTCAACCTCTTCTTCCTTCCATCTTTCTTTATGGCTCAATGTACTTCTATCATGGCGTGCACGTATAATGAAATACTGTTTATTGCGATTACACTCATTAATAACGTCAATAATATCAGCCTCTCTATCCATGATATGGATTAGCTTTCTTCCTGCCGACTCGCTGAATGAAATCCCTGTCCGAACGCCCTCCAACCATTTATTAGATTCTTTCTCTGATATCTTCTTTTGACGAAACAATTTCGCCTTACCAAATTCATTTCGTTCACGGTGGATTACTTGTTGATGCAGCAGACCCAGCGGTATACCTTTATTGTCTAACAATAATCCATTATGCAGCAGAAAGCCGTTAGTATATAAAGCTTGGGTATATCCCAAATCCAAATTCCTACTACTAAAATCAGTTAACATAGTATCTTGAATCAATAACCAAGGAGCTTGATCTGTTTGCTCTTTTGAATACTCGACCAACCCCGACTGATAGCCTTTTATAAAAGTTGAGTGCGTTATATTCTTGTTATTGATCAATCTATAAAAGCCTTTTAGCTGATGCTGGTCTTTAAATAAATGAGGAAAGCTTAATGAAGGATTGCAAGATTGAAGAACAGAAATGACTCTCTCATAGCGAGATCTTCTATAGACATGACTAAAACGCATCCCTGCAACTTGCAATAAAATACACCGTTCACCATTTACCATGATTGTTTTGGAATATCAAGTTAATAGTTTTG
>CAMLLI010000886.1 GCA_946480685.1 uncultured Flammeovirgaceae bacterium
ACCACCAAAGTATTTACGGTTACACCGGATACTTCCATTGAACAGTGCATGAGAATGATGAGTGATAAAAAATTCCGTCACCTTCCCGTAGAAGAAAATGGCGAACTGGTCGGAGTGATTTCGATCAGTGATGTTGTGCGCATGGTAATCAACGAGCAGAAATCGATTATAGAACACCTCGAGCACTATATAGCAGGACAGTAAGATTTAATCCTGTTGCTTGTGAAGATCAATTCTTTCGTCTTTCCTCAGGATGAAAGTATAGATCTTCTTTGTGTTTACGTTGATATAGCTATACCCCATTCAGACTTTCCATTGCCCGACACCTTGCTGTTGAATAACGGCCGGGAGGCATCGTGCGGTGAGCGTCTTTAATCTACACATACATTCCGTTCATCTATTTCACAATCGCCTTCGCGGTTGCTTTGCCTAACTATAGCGTTTTACAGGCATGTCATGGAAAAACGCATGAACCGGAAAGTATACGTTCTCTCGTCATTGATGTTGTGGCTGGTTTTTATACCACACTTTGCACAAGCTGTTACAGGTTTTATCGAGAATAAAGGACAGTGGCCCGACCAGGTTTTATTCGCGGCAGATATACCGGGCGGGAAACTATATGTAGAACGTACGCGCCTGCTATATGCTTTTGTGGAAAGTCCGGAAAGCATGCACAACCATTTGTCGGAAAATATAGTAGGTAAGGACGTGTCCGCCTATCACCTTGATGTTTTACAAGCACATGCTTTCGAAGTAAAATTCCTGCACGTCAATACTACGGTTCGTGCACAGGGAGTGGGAGTGCTGGATTCAAAGTATAGCTATATTAACGGTAGCGATCCTTCTAAATGGCAGCAACACGTTCGTGCTTACGAGACAATTATTATCAGTGACCTATATAAAGGCGTAGATCTGAAACTCTATACCAGCGGCTCCTCGGTAAAATACGATCTCATCGTAAAGCCCGGCGGACATCTTCATAAAATCGAACTTGCCTATAGCGGACTTGACAGTCTGCAACTAAAGCAAAAGAATCTCCACATGAAAACCAGTCTCGGAGAGATCATCGAGATGAAGCCCTATGTATACCAGGAACACAACGGTAAACGCACCGATATACCTTGCAAGTTCAATGTGAAGAATAACCACGTTACGTTTGATCTCGAACATCGTCATGATCCATCAACCACATTGGTTATCGACCCGCTGATTATATTCTCAGCTTACTCTGGTTCTACTACGGATAACTGGGGAAACACCGCTACCTATGATGACGAAGGGAATGCGTACATGGCAGGTATAGTATATGGAACCGGATACCCGGTAAAAACCGGGGCGTACCAGGTGTCTTATCGTGGCGGCACCTGGGATATCGGTGTCATGAAATTTGATTCTGCCGGAACGAAGATGCTATATGCCACATACCTTGGTGGCAGCGCTGCCGAAACACCGCAGAGTCTTGTAGTGAACCATGCTGGTGAATTGCTGATACTCGGCACAACCAGTTCAAAAGACTTTCCGGTAACGAATGGATCTGCATTTGCAGGAGGAACAGCCTTTACACCAATGGACGGTGTGCCTTATGCGAACGGATCAGACCTGTTCGCTGCCAAGCTAAGCAGTGACGGTACGGAGTTACTTGGATCTACTTATATAGGAGGCAGCGCCAATGATGGAGTCAACTTTGTTTCCGGATCGTTTGATACACAGAACATGGTGCAGAGTACTTTGTGTAAAAACTATGGCGATCAGTTTCGCGGAGATATCATTACGGATAGCGATGATAATGTATATATAGCATCGAACACGCGCTCAACGAATGTTCCGGGTGCTGTTGTGGATTTTGCCGGGGGAACACACGATGCACTTGTGGTGAAACTTACAGCCGATCTTGCTGAAATAACCTGGAGTCGTTGCCTGGGCGGCTCTGCTACCGATGCGGCTTATTCGCTTAAGCTCGATAACAACAATACTATATTTGCAGCAGGCGGTACTACCAGCACTGACTTTGATGGTATCAATGGTTATAAAAAAACGAAAGGATCAGACATTGACGGTTGGATCGCGCAGCTTTCCAATGATGGTAAGCAAATCATCAATGCTACTTACCTCGGTACATCTTCATACGACCAGGTATATTTTGTAGACATCAATACCAACCAGGAGATATATGTATATGGGCAGACACAGGGAACGTACCCGGTATCTTCCGGAGTGTTTTCACAAACCGGCGGTGGACAGTTCATTCACAAGCTTTCGCACGATTTACAATCATCGTTATTCGCTACAGTGTTTGGTTCCGGTAACTATACGCCAAATATATCTCCGACAGCTTTCCTGGTAAATGATTGTAACAAGATATATATAGCAGGGTGGGGCGGTGTTTTGAATACTACTACCATACGTTATCGCGGACAAGGCAATCAGATTATTACTATCACGCGTAATTTTGTTGGAGGAAGTACAACAGGACTTCGCGTTTCTTCCGATGCATATCAACGCACTACTTCCGGCAATGATTTTTACCTGATGGTGCTCGATGAAGATGCTTCGGCATTTTTATATGGAACATTTCTGGGAGGTACACAGTCAGCAACGCACGTAGATGGTGGCACCAGTCGCTTCGATAAACGCGGTATAGTATATCATGCGGTATGTGCAGGATGTGGCGGGTATTCCGATTTTCCCGCTGTCAATTCACCGGCTGGTCATGCTACCAACGCGGCACGCACACAATCCGGATGCAACAACGCTGTGTT
>CAMLLI010000887.1 GCA_946480685.1 uncultured Flammeovirgaceae bacterium
ACAGGGGCAACTATATTATCGCCAAGCAAACTAGTTGAAGACAGAACAACCGCATTGTTCTGGGCTTTGAAAAACTACCTGACATTTGATAAAACGTTTGGCAAGCATTACGTAAATGCGGTAGCCGGCCATGAATCCACGCTAAGCAATTTCGACCAGATCACTACATCAAGACAGAATCTCACAAACAATTTACAGTCTATAAACGCTGGCTCTGCCACGAACCAGACCATAACCGGAGGTAAATATCTTACTGCATACGAATCATATTTTGTAAGAGCACTATATTCATTCAATAGCAGATATTCTCTCTCCGGCTCTATCCGAAGAGATGGTTCTTCTTCTTTTGGTCCTAATAAAAAATGGGGCGCGTTCTCGGCTGTATCTGTTGGCTGGACACTTTCTGAAGAAGACTTCATTAAAAACATTTCAGCTATAAATTATTTAAAGTTAAGAGCTGGAATAGGTTCGGTTGGAAACTCGAATACTGCCAACCAGAATAATGCGTATGTGACAAACGTATCATTAGTTGCAATCAGTCCCTTTGGAAACGGTGCTCAGAACTTCAACGTGGGCAACCCCAATTTGCAGTGGGAATCTGTAGTGACCAAGAATGTAGGAATTGATGCGACTGTGCTTAACGGCATTGTTGACTTTAGTGTAGATGTATATCAAAAGGTATCTACAAAAATGTTAGTGCAAGCTAAGCTTCCGGTATATAGCGGTCTCAATTCTGGTAATACATATAACCCTGTGCAGCCTCCGGTTACCAATGCAGGTAAAATGACTAATACCGGTATAGATATATCTGTGACCACGAATAACATTAGAAAAGGCGTGCTTACATGGAAAACCAATTTCATATTCACGCATTATAAAAATGTTTTGAATGATAATGGCGGTGTACCACAACCGGCATACCGAGAATATGGTAATGCTATTCAGGTAACTAATTCTCCTTCTGGTCAGGCAGTAGGCTCGTTCTATGGTTTAAAAACAGATGGGCTGTTCCGTACACAAGGAGAATTGGATGCATTTGGTTTGGCAAACAGCAATAACCAATTAGCGGTTGGTCCGCAAGGTATATACTTAGGCGATGTTCGTTTCAAGGACGTGAGTGGTGATGGTGTTATCAGCTCCCTTGACTTAACAAATATAGGTAGCCCAATTCCGAAGTTTACCTATGGAATGACGAATACCGTAAACTATAAAAGCTTTGATCTGTCTGTGCTGATCACCGGAAGTTACGGTGCTAAAATCCTGAACTATACAAAACGTCTTACAGAAGGTTTGTATAATTCCTATTTGAACCAGTCGACTGATGTGTTGGACAGATATACTCCTGAAAATCCCGATGCAACTATTCCGCGCTACAATCAATGGAATGATAACAATAGAAGGTTATCGGACAGATATGTTGAAAGCGGTTCTTACTTGAGAATTCAGAATGTGAGTTTAGGATATAATATTCCAGGCACGCTTTTAAGCAAGACCAAGTTTACGTCTGTACGCGTTTATGTATCTGCCCAAAACCTGAAAACATTCACAAAGTATTCGGGATATGATCCTGAGATTGGTGCTTATAACAACAACGTTTTCAATATGAACATTGATGATGGGCACTATCCGAATCCAAGAACATTTACTATCGGCGGTAACTTTGTATTCTAAGAACACTTTAAAAATAGAAAAATGAAGTATATATATATATTGTCGTTATCACTGCTTTTCGTGGTAACATCTTGTGACGAGTCTTTCCTCGAGAGACCTTCACAGAATAACCCGACAGAAGAAAATTATTATAATTCGGCTATAGAGGTAAATGGTGCCACTGGCTTACTATATAATAAGGTTTGGTATGACTACCAGGATAAAGCATTCCATGCTATAGGTGAAGCACTGGGCGGTAATATGCTCACGGCTAATGACCCGAACTACGGAGGGTTGGTATACAATAAGTTTACGTTTACAAGTAGTGATGTTTTAGTTGCGTCCAGCTGGGCTTCACTATATTCTGTTGTTGGTGCTTCAAGTTCACTGATTCAAACACTGGAGCATAAGAAGGAAAAAGTGTCTGATCCGGCTTATCTGATCCAGGGAATTGCTGAAGCGAGATTTATGAGAGGCGTTGCTTTTTTCTTTCTTGCCAGAGCCTTTGGCGATGTACCCATTGTTGACGACCCGGTGGCGTTTGCTTCTTCAGGTGTATTTAACTCACCTCGTTATCTGCAGGCTGATGTATTGAGATATGTACTGGAAGATTTACAATATGCAGAAGCAAACTTAGCGAGTGAAGCGAGTCAGAAAGGAAGAGTTACAAGTCTCTCAGCGACTGGGATGATGGCTAAAGTTTACCTCTATATGGGAGACTATGCAAATGCTAAAATCAAAGCTGGCTTAGTAATCGACTCTAAAAAATATTCACTCTATCCGGATTACAATGAAATGTTTACGAGTTCAAAGGCAAACAATAATGTCGAATCATTATTTGCATGGCAATGGATTGCAGCCGGAGGATACTCCGTTGGAAATCCAATTCAGGCCTACTGTGGAACTCAGGCTTTGCTGAAGCCAACAACAGGGGCGGGCTGGGGATCCGTAATTCCTACCATCGACCTGATACAATCATACGATCCTGCAGATAAAAGAAAAGCCTGGTCAATTATGCAGCACGGATTCTTTAGAAAGGATTGGACAAATATAAATTTCCCCAATGGATATACGTATGATACTACATCTATAGGAGGGGATGATGCCT
>CAMLLI010000888.1 GCA_946480685.1 uncultured Flammeovirgaceae bacterium
CACCGCGAGGCAATCATTCGAACAAAAGATTATCTTCGCGCCACCAATCGCGATCTTCGGATTGAAGTTGAGACGCGGAACCTGGCAGAAGTGCAGGAAGTTCTAAGCGTTGGTGGTGTAGATACCATTATGCTGGACAACATGAGCCTGGAAGATATGCGAACGGCTGTGTCGCTGATAGCTGGTAAATATAAGACGGAAGCAAGCGGAGGTATAACCGAAGAGACTATACGAAGTGTAGCTGAATGTGGTGTTGATTTTATATCAGTAGGTGCGCTTACACATTCTATAAAGAGTCTTGACCTGAGCCTGAAAGCACTTAACTCGTGATATATATACTTTGTCAGGAGTTAAAAAGCAATAGAACGAAAAAATGTGAATTAGGAATATGATCGTTAAAACGAAAAACTACAAACTCGAAAAGAAGATCTACATTAACATAGCACTGAAGAATGTGTTAAAGAAACAAGGATGGATCGCAGGGCTTGGAGCATTTGTTATCTGCCTTGGCTATATATGGATACCCAGCATCTGGTGGTTTATAGCTGCTGTTTTAGGATTAGGTCTATACCTGCTTTTCTGGTGGGTACAATTTTACGGAGTAACACAACTTGAACAAGGTAAAATGCTGTTTGAGAAATTTCATTATGAAATCACCAGTCAGCAAATTATTATGAAGCTCAACCCGCGCGAAGGTATGCCTTTGAAGTGGGACCAGATACAGGCTGCAGAGATCGGCAAAGATTTTTTTGTGCTATATATCAACAAGGCGCAGATTCTCTATTGGCCATTCAAGATATTCAATACTGACAACGAGCGTAAATTTGTTGGCAGTATATTAAAGACCAAAGGACTGGTTAAATAATATAGCTAGCTTCGTGCTGTACGTTACGAGCTGTGAGTAAATATATGGCGAGGAGGAGACTCCTCGCTTTTTTTAAATTGTAGTTCACTAATCTGCGGCAGTGTGCAGTCTAAAAAAAAATTATCACCCACCGAGGCAAAACAGAAGATATACCGGTACTGTGCTTACCAGGAGCGCTCGCACAAAGAGGTTCGCGACAAGCTATATGAATACGGTTTGTACCGGGATGAAGTGGAAGAGCTACTCGCTGCACTTATTACCGAAGGTTTTCTAAATGAAGAACGTTTTGCAAAAGCTTTTGCCGGTGGAAAATTCAGAATGCAACGTTGGGGGAGAATAAAAATTCTGAATGAACTGGAAGCCCGCGGACTTACCAGTAATTGCATCAAGATCGGCATGAAAGAAATAGAAGACGCCGACTATATTAAAACCCTGCGCGAAATTCTGGAGCGCAAGCTCAATCAACTCGATGAAGAGAATGCATTTGTAAAACGCGACAAGCTCGCACGCTACGCCATTCAAAAAGGTTTTGAACCAGACCTGGTATGGCCCGAAGTAAAGAGCCTGGTAAAAGATTAACACGTTTTGTAATCCCCACGACATTTTCCATCAGGTCAAACCTGCCACTTTTACGTTTTTAGGAATACGAAAACTAACAATGTATGAGACAAGGTATAATGATAACGCTGGTACTCATCACCCTGGTAACGGCACGCGCCCAAACGGAGAGGCTACGCGCAGAACATTTTAACATAAAAAAGAATATAGCACTTCAAGGGTACGATCCGGTAAGCTATTTTGATGGGAAGCCGGCGGAGGGGAATGAAACTGTAAGCTATACTTATAAAGGTGTTACATACTTTTTTACCGGTCATGTAAATCTCAACAAATTCAAAAGTAATCTTGACAAGTATGAACCTGCCTATGGCGGATGGTGTGCCTATGCCATGGGTGAGACCGGTGAAAAAGTAAAAGTCGATCCCGAAACCTTTAAGATCATTGATGGTAAACTATATTTGTTCTATAATTTCTGGGGCAACAACACATTGGAAGATTGGAATAAAAATCAACAGAAGCTTAAAGAAGCTGGCGATCGTAACTGGAAAAGAATTGTTCAATGATGGAAATTGCTGGTATGATCTTTTTAAGAACTTTTAAACCATACGGAATTATTGTATTTTGAGTGAAAAGCCCCCTATGAATATAAATCTCGCTTGTGCCCACATACTGTCTCAATTAACCGATCTGGTAGCCCAGATCCACGAAAGTGATTTCACAAAACCCTCCGATCAGTTAAGTCAGTCTACCATCGGGCAGCACTTACGTCACACACTGGAATTCTTTATCTGTTTCGAAAGCGGATACCAGCATGGTGTTGTTAACTACGACAAGCGTGCGCACGACAAACAAATTGAACGCGATAAATATATAGCACTGGCTACCATTGGCCGCATCGAAGCCTTCGTGAAATCTTTTGAAGAAAAAGAGTTGAAGCTGGAAGTGGGCTACGATTTGTCGCAAGACGAATTTGTTACGATCAACACCACCGCCATGCGCGAGCTGGTATATAATATTGAGCATGCTGTACACCACATGGCCATTATGAAAATTGGCATTCGTGAAATTGCGCCTTATGTAAATCTGCCCAAAGATTTTGGCGTGGCTGCTTCAACCATCCGCTATCATGAAGCTGCTGTGGCTTCGCATTAATTTTTTATTTTGGCTGCCGGATGACTTTCGCAGAGAGAATTATGCGCAGTAATTTTTTAATCAAACTAAAAAGCTGGGAGTACTGGCCGTTCGGCATCGTGCAGTTTCCGCTGTTTATTTATTACGCCTGGCTGTCGATACGATCGCGGTCGTTTACTTTTTTCTCGGCTTCCAA
>CAMLLI010000889.1 GCA_946480685.1 uncultured Flammeovirgaceae bacterium
GACCGCACCCGTTACATGGTTTACCAGTTTGATATAGTCGTGGGTGAATTGATAGCCGGTGCTGCCTGTATTTTTTCCGGCTACTGTAAATCGTACTTTCTGGTCGCCCGTATAAAAATTCATATTGGCTACAAGTAGTTCTTTAAACTGGGTAGTAGCACTATAAAGATCGAATACCGATCCGTAGGCTGCGCCATCTTTATATACCTGGCACGTTCCCTGGTCAGGTCCTGCACGGAAGCCGAGGTATATATCATAGTTCACAATGCCACTATGCGGAAAAGTATACTCTATAAAATCGCCAGTACCATCAGCATTTAACCGCACTACGTTTCCGTTGCTGGCAGCTGCGTTGCTGACCACCGTATTGGTTGCGCCACTAGACCATCGACTTGTGTTCTCTGCTTCGCGCGGCACAACAGAACCTGTTGACGAAGTAAACTCAATATAGTTCAGGTTAAATCCGCCACCGGCAATTTCAAGTCGCAATACTTTATTGCTGCCACCGGCAATAGCAACGTTATTTATAGTCAGCGTTTCCCATGTTTCCCAGCCACCGGTGTTGTTGGGTATAAATGTTCCGAGTGTTACACCATCCAGCTTTGCCGTTACACTTCTGCCCGTGCCTGAGCTGCCGCTGGCAGAGCGCAACCCTATAGTATAGGAACCGGCAGTAACATTCGCGAGGGTGTACTCCAGCCATTCGCCACCAACGGTATACCCGATGGTATAGCCGCCCCCTACATCACTCGTAGTTCCTATATCAACATCGCTGGTGCGGTAGGTATTTCCATTGTTGCCATAGTCACTATCGTGATAGGCTACGTCCTGGTTACCGTTGTCGAAATTCTCTGCCTGTATTTTGCCAGGTATACTATGCGTTGTAAAAGGCGTTTGTGTACCAACACCACCGGAGCCTCCGGGCTGATTGTGATTTTGCTTGTCGAACAACCAGTTCTGTATGAAGCGCCCCTGGTTCTCACCCGACATCAGGTTCCAGTTCCAGTCAAAGAATTGTGGTTTCCAGAAGTTATCGAAGATCCAGCTTTGCCAGCTTATCCACGGACGTGCATCTATATAGTTTCGAAACGGTGTGCCCCAGCCGCCAGTTGTTCCATAGGTAACGCCATCGGAGTAATTCGGATCCTGGTTCCAGCCGAACTCCGTCAGCATTACCGGTATAGTATTGGCTGCGTTGCCAAATTTAGCATTGAGGTTCGTAGCGGTGGCTGCACCTTGATTTGGATATATATGGTATACATATACCAGGTTGTTGCCCACGAGTGGATCAGTTACGGCATTGTTCACACGCGTGCTCCACTGCGGACTTCCAACGAGTATTAGATTGTTCGGAGCTACGGCACGTATTGCGTTGATCACGGGTTGTATATAGTTCTTCCATGATGTCCAATTGTCCGGATTGATAGGTTCGTTGAAAACTTCAAAGATCACATTGGGCGTATTGGCATACCGTGGTGCTACATAGTTCCAGAAGTCCAATACAAATTGCTGCTTTACACCGCCTGATCCATTCACATCATAATTACTTACCAGGTGCAAGTCCACAATCACGTATTGATTGCGCGCTATAGCTTGTTGTACATACGGATCGATGTGTGTAGCAAAGCTCGTAGCCGGGTCTTTCACCTTTGCTGTTGTAACGGGTAAGCGCAAGACACGTGAGTACCACCCGCGACTTCCATCAGCCTGCCAGTCGAGCATCTCGGTCATGGGCTTGTTGTTACAAGTCGTACATTCATTCTGATGTTCGCTCGGAAGAATCGATACACCGCGAAGTGTAACAGGATTGCCAGCGGGATCTTTGATCTGATTGCCATCCACATGCAACCACGGTTTCTGTGCCTGCACAAAAGAAGACATGACTATAAATAGAAAGGCAAGGAGGTAGCGTTCGGGATAGAATTTTTGAAATGCGTGTAATCGTCTGGTTTTCATAAAAGAAGATTTTGGTTGAATTGATTTTGTGATCAAAGTCTTTGAGACAAGTAAAAGACAATGTGTTCAAGCCTGCAGCGCTTGATTAAAAGTAGGAGGGACGGTAAAAACCAGGAGAGTAAAAATCAGTATATAACAGGGAAAATCCTTCCAAAATGATAACCTGAGCACTTACAACGACTCGGGTATACGCGTTTGTGGTGTGCGATACGCGGATGGCAAAACACCGAATTGTTTTTTGAACGCCTTGCTGAAATAGTTCGCGTCCGCAAAGCCAACCTTGCTGGCAATTTCATGTACAGGGTGTTGACCTGATTCGAGTAACTGGACAGCGCGCTTCATGCGGATGTCTTTGATAAACTGATTGCCGGAAACGCCCAATATACTTTGAAGCTTGCGGTATAAATTTGTCTGACTCATGCCCAGGTCACGGCAAAATGTTTCAACATTGAAATCCGGGTCTTCTATATTTTGCTCGACAATGTCCACCGCTTTCTTAATAAAGATAGCATCGGGAGATGTTGTTCCCGGTGTAGAAGGATTAGCGATGAAGTCGCGATGGAATTTTTTTCGCACGCTTTCGCGCAGCTCGATGATGTTGCAGAGCTTGGCGAGCAGTACATTGGTGCTGAAGGGTTTTACGATGTAGTCGTCAGCGCGTGCAGCTTTGAAAACATGAACCTGGAAGTCTTCATCGCAGCGCGCTGTGAGCAGCACTACGGGTATATGACTGGTGCGTATATCTTTCTTTATTTTAGTGCACATCTCCACGCCATCCAGCACTGGCATCATC
>CAMLLI010000890.1 GCA_946480685.1 uncultured Flammeovirgaceae bacterium
CGACTCCGACAAAATATATATCTATGGTAAAGGTTGTTAGTGGTTTGGTTTTTGTTTGCGTGTTGTTGATAACATCAGCTGTTTATTCGCAAAGTAATCATACAAAAATAGAACGCTTCAGCGACCTGGTGACTTACCTGGAAACGCATACACAATTTAAGTTCGCGTATCCGGAGAAGCTCGCCCATGTTTTCCTTACGGTGAATGAAGGTGTAAATCTGAATGATCCGAAGCAACTGCAACAATGGCTTTCTCCCTATGGAATTGAAGTGGTACGCAAAGGCGACCTGCTGATTTTCAGAAAGCGTAATCATGCTGCCAAAAAGATAAGTGGTTTTGTTCGCGATGCAGAGTCGGGAGAAAGTCTGGTGGGTGCAAATGTAATTGACCTTGCCAGTGGTAAAGGTGTTGCTGCCAATACATTCGGATTCTTTAGTCTGGATATATCCGGTGACTCTATTGCTGTGAGCTTTGTTGGATATACCTATACGAAGCTGAGTATAAAAGATGCCGGTGGTGAATTGCTGATTGCGCTTCCGAAAGAAGAGAGTGTATTGGAAGAGGTACTTATATCCGGTAACGATATACGCGAATTACCGGAGATCAGTACGGTAAGACTCTCGCCCGACAAGATTAAAAAGATACCGGTGTTTATGGGCGAGACGGATATACTCAAAACATTACAATTGCTGCCCGGTGTGCAGGCTGCTTCAGAAGGTACAGCGGGTTTCCAGGTGCGTGGCGGTGGACCGGATCAAAATTTGATTCTGCTGGATGGTGTACCGGTATATAACGCCAATCATCTCTTTGGATTTTTCTCGGTGTTCAATGCCGATGCTATCAATAGTGTTGAGTTGATCAAAGGTGGTTTCCCCGCGCGGTATGGCGGCAGACTATCTTCTATCGTAGACATTCAAATGAAAGAAGGCAATCTTCATGAGTTTGAAGGCGAAGGTGCAGTAGGGTTGGTTGCTTCGCGCGTTACGGTAAACGGACCGATCAACAAAGGGAAAACTTCCTTCATGTTGTCGGCCAGGCGTACATATATAGATGCGCTTACCGTTCCCTTCGCGAAGCTGGCCGACAGTGAGCGGATTATGGGTGCGAGCTTCTGGGATTTGAATGCAAAGGTAAATCATATACTATCACCACGAGATCGTATATACCTGAGCTTCTATGCGGGTAAAGACAGACTATATGACGATTACAGTTTAGATGAGACAGACATGAAGGAAGATGAGTATGCCGAAATAAAATGGGGAAACGTAACGTCTGCCTTCCGGTGGAATCACAAATATACCGATCAGCTTTTCAGTAACCTCACGGCTACCTATACACGGTATCAGTTCGAACTGGACATGGACAGGAAAGTACATTATCAATTCGCGGATGATACGCCTGATATCTCCAGGAATAACCAATACCACTCCAACATCAGCGATGTGGGGTTGAAAATGGACTTCGATTATTTTCTGAACAACGATCATCTCATCAGGTTCGGTGCGAATGTAGTTTACCATACGTTGTGTCCGGGTGTCTCAACTTTTCAATCGCACATTCAAGCGGATACAACTTTCGGCTCTCCGGAGATCAACCTCAGTGAAATGTATATATATGCCGAAGATGAAGTGTCGCTTTCGCGGACAACGCGAGCCAATATAGGGGTTCACTATTCTGCAGCGCGTGCGGGATCAAAAACCTATACATCATTACAGCCGCGCTTCACCATCAATCAACGGCTTGGCGATGTGTTTTCAGTAAAGGCGTCTTACACACGGATGGCACAATATATACATCTGCTCGTGAACTCTGGCATCGGCTTGCCAACAGACTTGTGGGTGCCTTCTACCGAGCGCGTTAAACCGCAGTTGTCTGACCAGGTAGCGTTGGGCGTGTCATCGGTATATAAGCGTTTTGAGATTTCTGTTGAGTGCTATTATAAGTGGATGGATAACCTCATTGAATATAAAGATGGCGCGGGCTTTCTTGACATTGATAGTGAATGGGAAAACAAGGTTGAATTTGGTTCGGGTAAAAGTTATGGTGCCGAGCTTTTCGTTCAGAAAAAAACCGGCCGCTCTACCGGGTGGATTGCCTATACATGGTCAAAGTCAACGAGAGAATTTGATAACCTGAATTTCGGAAAGCCTTTTCCTTATCGTTATGATAGGAGACACAATGTTTCTATCGTATATAATCTCGCTATAAATGATCGGATAGACTTTGGTGCCGTATGGGTATATAATACAGGCAACGCGGTAACGCTGCCGACTTCCACATACCCGAAAGCCACCTGGAATTCGAACGAGCCGGGCTATGAAGATTTTGTGAAGCACTATCCGGGCCGCAACTCATCGCGAATGAAAGATTACCACAGGCTCGACCTGAGTATCAGCTTTAAGAAAACAAAACGCTGGGGAGAAAGGAAATGGGTAGTGGGAGTATATAACACCTATAGCCGACTCAATCCGATATATATTGAACTGGATGACGAGGACCGTCTCAATAAAAGATTCAGACAGCTCGCTATCTTCCCTTTGATCCCACACATCAGTTATCAATTTAAATTCTAGCACATGCGTAACCTGATATTTTTACTTGCGATCATTTTGCTTTCATGCGAAACAACGGTTGATCCCCAGCTTCCGGATAACGGGTCTGGTCTGGTGATATACTCTTTCTTCAGACCGGGCAATGCGCTGAGACTTGATGTGTTCAATACCATCCCGATACGACAAACCGAAACG
>CAMLLI010000891.1 GCA_946480685.1 uncultured Flammeovirgaceae bacterium
ATAGATCTCGGCTATGAAGACTATATCTTTGTTCACTTCCTTTACCTGTGGTATAGCCCAGGCCCAGAATTCTACCGGCACCATTTCGGCCATATCGCAGCGAAAGCCGTCTACCTTTTTATTCGCCCAGAATACGAGTATATCTTTCATCTTTACCCATGTATCCGGCACGGGATCAAAGAATGTTCTTCTTCCGTTCTGTATATCTACACCGTAATTCAGTTTCACGGTCTCAAACCATTCATTTACCCCGGGGCTTGCCGTAAACTGGTCGTTACCGGTAACTTTCGCAGGTGTCTCCGGATATATACCATCGAGAGTCGGGAATGTATTTGGACCAAGTGGTTTATACCCTGCCGGTACCTGGAATGATTGCCCCGGCAGATAGTAAAAATTATTATTGGCACTGAAGGCTACATTTTTATCATCGGTTTCCCCGAGGTCTTTTACACCGGCCGGTTTCTTATCCGAGTTATAGGAGCGCGCTACATGGTTCGGTACAAAGTCGATAATTACTTTTAAACCTTCGGCATGTGTACGATCTACCAGGTGTTCAAACTCTGTCATGCGACTGGCAACATCGGTCGCGAGATCCGGGTTAACATCGTAGTAATCTTTAATTGCATACGGTGAACCTGCACGACCTTTCACTACATCGGCATCGTCTAACGGTATACCAAACTTCGTATAGTCTGTGAGTACGGCATGTTCAATAACACCGGTATACCACACGTGTGTTATACCCATTGCTTTAATTGACCGCAGTGCCGCGGGATTGATATCGTTGAACTTGCCCACACCATTTTCAGCTATGGTGCCATAGGGTTTGTTCGTTGTATTCTTATTTCCAAAAAGGCGTGTCATTAACTGGTATATGACAACCTTCCCTGAAGACTTTTCCATAGGCATTACTGGTGGAATTTTCTCTTTTGATCTAGAACAGCATGCCAGCAGGCCGACTGTAAAAAGGAACACAAAAATTCTTCTCATAAAGACATGAAGATAATAAATTGAAAAGGATTAGCAGAAGATTTGCGTTAATTGATCATGTGGACAAAATTGAGTTTAAGGTTGTGTTTACTTTTTGTATGGATGTGATTCACAGCAGGTTTACGCTATTGTTATCGCCTATAAAGCTATAGGTAAAACCACGCGTGACATGCTTTGTTTACTTGCTGTGCTTACGCGAGCGATACAGGTAAAAGGCCAGCACAGCGATACAGATAAGGAGGCCGAGGAATTCGCGCGACTCTTCGATGTAGAGGTGTTCCATTTTTGCCACATCATCGAACAGAGCGGATCGGTCTTCCTGCCGCAGCCATTCCATTACACCCGGTATATAGAACAAGCTATAGATACCATATATGATAAGCACTGCGAGCATGGCCTTGCGTGCGTAAACTTCGAACATGGCGGTAATGCAGAACACAGCCATTACTCCGTAGATCAAAATCCAGAGCGCAGGATCAGGATCATTGAGTTGTAAAAAGGCAAAGCCCAGAAACATGATGGCCAGAATAAAATTGACAACACGCATAGTGTATCGTTAAAGTGAAACGTGGCGTCAAAGTAAAATAGCTATCGGTATAAAACAAAAATGTCGGGTAATTACACCCGACATCTTTCGTATCTGAAAAGTACAGAAAAATTATAGTATGGTTTTCAGGTACTTCGCGCTTGCACCTACGCTGTCGATTGGTGCTCCGGGATATGACTCCTGCTCTACATAGTAGTGCTTCATACCGGATTGTTTTGCTTTGGCGAAGATTGCTTTCCAGTCAATTGTACCCGTACCTACATCGGCATTCCGGTTACGATCTTCCTTGCTCATATCTTTTACGTGCCACTGCTCAAAGCGACCCGGATGTTTCTCGAAGTATTTGATCGGATCAAGACCGGCATTTACTACCCAGAAGATATCCATCTCCATGCCTACTTTCTTCGGATCAAGTTCGGCCAGCATAACATCGTATGGTATCTGTCCGTCAACCTGTTCGAACTCAAAGGCGTGGTTGTGATAGCCGAGGCGTATACCATGCTTGTTACAGATCTCACCGGCTTTGTTCAACTCTCCACAAAGTTTCTTGAAGCTCTCGATCGAGCCGCGTTCTTCCTGTGCGATCCAGGGTACAACCATAAATGACTGACCGATAGACTTTGCATCCGTAACGGCTTTCTCCCAGTTACCGCGTACAATGTCCCAGCCATAGTGACCGCTCGTTACTTTCATACCGAGGCTCTTCACATATTTACCGAACTCTGCGAACTCCATTCCGAAAATCTTGCCGTTGTTATAGCCGTAGGTTTCCAGTTCTTTATAGCCGAAGCTGGCAACTTTCTGCAATACACCTTTCGGATCGTTGGGTATGGTGTCGCGCAATGTATACAATTGCAGTCCGAGGCTTGATGCTGCCTTTACTTTGCCTGCTGCCAAAAAGGTAGGAAGCGAAAGAAGGCCCGCTGCCGCGAACGATGCTGTTTGTACAAACTCTCTTCTTTTCATGGTTGTAGGTTTATTAATGGGCTCCTATTTGTTTAACAATTCTATACCACCAAAATAAAACAAAGATTTGTTTCCTGCACCTTCATTTTTAAAGACGATGTACAAATCGTGATATCCGGTGGATGTTTCAAGACTAATGGTTTGAGGCACGAGTCCTTTACCGGCTACTTTTGCTTTACCTAGTAATTTTCCATCGGGTTTATCCAGGTGTATTTCAACTTCACCACCTACCTGGTCGTC
>CAMLLI010000892.1 GCA_946480685.1 uncultured Flammeovirgaceae bacterium
CGACCCCGGCAGTATGCGAGGTGGCACGGCCGAGCTGCGGTATCATCTGCGCCCATTGCTCCGGCAATACAAAATGCCATCCCTGAAATTGAAAGTACAGTGCGGCTTACCATGGGTGGCGGATTGGATTTCCTGCAAGTCGAAGATCGAAACTTTGAAGAAACACGGATGTGTTTTGCAGATTCAAACTTACTTCAGTTCTTTTCATTTCAGCTTGTTAAAGGCGATCCTAAAACAGCCATGTTATTACCCGAAGGTGTGTTGATCACCGAATCGATGGCGAAGAAATATTTTGGCAATGAAGATCCGCTGGGCAAGATCATCAAGAAGAATCGTTCAGAAGATCTTACCGTAACCGGTGTATTGGCAGATATACCCCGGAACTCACACCTGCAATTTGATTTCATTCAGCCCATGACTTTTCTCGCGCGCACCAATCGCGATCTGAAAGAAAATATATGGGACAATTTCAACTACTATACCTACGTTCGTCTTGATAAGAATTTTGCAGCAACACCAGCAGCACTTACGGCTATCGGAAATAAAGTGCAGGATATATATAGGGCAAATGAACCACACCTGAAAGTTGCGTTTAAACTGCAGCCTTTGGCAGATGTACATTTGCATTCCAAGTTCATGGCCGATGTGGCCGGACATGGCAACATACAGTATGTATATATTTTTATTGTAGTAGGTATATTCGTGTTGGCAGTAGCATGTATAAACTTTATGAACCTGGCCACAGCACGCTCGGCCCGCAGAGCGAAGGAAGTGGGTTTGCGTAAAGTTGCCGGTGCTGTTCGTTTTCAGCTGATTCGACAGTTTTTAGCGGAGTCTTCACTCATTGCCTGTCTCGCGCTGGTAATTGCGCTCGCGGTAGTATATGCAGTATTGCCGGCCTTTAATGATCTTGCCGGTAAATCACTCAGTATAAATTTGCTGAATATAAAGATGGTTGCCGGTGTGCTGGGTATAACACTGATCACAGGTTTACTGGCGGGTAGTTATCCTGCGCTTTTTCTTTCGGGGTTTGTACCGGCAAAAGTATTGAAAGGTAATTTGAAGGCCGGTGCCGGAAACAGTATGTTTCGAAACACGATGGTGATCGTTCAGTTTTCGGTGTCAATTATGTTGCTGGTAGGAACGGCTGTGATATACGATCAGCTGAAATATATACGTACACGCAACCTCGGGTTTGATAAAGAGAACCTCATCTATATGCGCATGACCGGTGAACTGTGGAGTAAATATCAGACGTTGCGCACATCACTCGAGCAAAATCCGCTTACCAGTAATTTTACTTTTGTGTCTGATCTGCCAACCAACCTGGTGAGTGGTACCGTGAACGTTGAGTGGGAAGGTAAAAATCCGGAGTCTCAACCATTGTTCGCGAACATGGCAGTCGATGAAAATTTTATGGAAGTTTTTAATGCGACTTTGCTGAGCGGACGTGGTTTCTCAAAAGATTTCAAAGCTGATACTGCCAGCTATGTCGTGAATGAAAAAGCATTAAAGATAATGAATATAGACCCTGCCAATGCTGTAGGGCAAAGTTTAACGTTGTGGGGTAATAGAGGCACGATCATTGGCGTGGTGAAAGACTTTAACTTCAAGCCGATTCAACAACCGATCGAACCGTTGATTCTGCGACTGAATACCTGGGGCGCATGGGGTGTAATACGAACCAGACCAATGGAAACAGACAGAACCATTGCAGCGCTGGAAGGTATATGCAAAACGCTGAACCCCGCTTATCCGTTTACCTATAATTTTATCGACAAGGATCTGGACAATTTGTACCAGGCCGAACAGCGTCTCAGCAGTTTGTTTATGGTGTTCGCAGTACTGGCTATATTTATATCATGCCTCGGTTTATATGGCTTGTCTGCATTCCTGGCCGAGAGACGTACAAAGGAAATTGGTGTGCGTAAGGTTTTGGGTGCATCCGTTCCGCATATAGTATATCTGCTGTCGGCTACTTTTACACGCCCGGTGTTCATTGCCATGATTATAGCGGGTCCGTTATCGTGGTATGCTATGAATCGCTGGCTTCAAATATTTGCTTATCACGTAGAGATACACTGGAGTATATTTGTAATTGCCTTTGCTGTCGCGATGGCTATTGCTTGGTTAACGGTGAGCTATGAATCCATCAAAGCAGCGATCGCCAACCCGGCTAAATCGCTGCGTGATGAATAGTATATCTATTTTATTCCGATCGTAAACTATTTACCGGGTTTGCCAGTGCAGCCCGGATCGATTGATAACTTACGGTGAGCAGGGTAATGGCCAGTGCGCCTAACCCTGCCGTTGTAAGGATCCAGACGCTGATGTCAGTACGGTACGCGTACTCCTTCAGCCACTCATCCAATATATAGTAAGCTATAGGAATGGCGATCAGGCAAGCCAATACCACCAGCCATACAAACTCTTTGGACAGCATGCCCCACAGGTTAGCAACTGATGCACCCAAAACTTTGCGAATGCCTATTTCTTTGGTGCGTTGTTCTGCTACAAAAGATGCGAGACCAAACAAACCCAGGCAACTTATAAATATAGCAAGGCATGCAAACACCGCAGCCAGTTTGCCAATACGTTCTTCCCCTCTGAACTTGGCTGCGTACGACTGATCTACAAAATTATACTCGAACGGTAAATCCGGAATTACCTTTGTAAACACGGGCTCTATTTTAGCAATCGCTTCGCTGGTGCTCATAGCAGGATTAAGACGCAACAACAA
>CAMLLI010000893.1 GCA_946480685.1 uncultured Flammeovirgaceae bacterium
AGCCGTGGGAGAATGAAAAATTACTGGCTACCCTATATTCTGCGATGCGGCTTCGGGAGTCGCGCGATGTAATTGAAAATCTCAAGATCAAAAATCACGAGATCAACCAGGCACTGAATAACCGGTTCAGCGAAATTATCGGACAAAGCGCAGCCATGCAAAAGATCTTCCAAACTATAGATCGCGTTGCGCGTACCGATGCAAATGTTTTGATACTCGGAGAAAATGGTACCGGTAAAGAACTTATAGCACGCGCCATTCATAAAAACTCTTCGCGACAGAATGAAAACTTTGTAGGCGTTGATCTTGGTTCCATTACCGAAACACTTTTCGAAAGTGAGCTCTTCGGTCATAAGAAAGGTGCGTTTACCGATGCGAAAGAAGATCGGGCAGGAAGATTTGAATTGTCCAACAACGGAACACTCTTCCTCGATGAGATCGGTAATTTATCCATGCCGTTGCAGGCAAAACTTCTTACTGTATTGCAGAACAGAAAAGTTAGTCGCGTAGGTTCGAACAAAGAGACACCCATCAACATCCGTCTCATTTGTGCTACCAACATGCCGCTATACGAAATGGTAAAAGAGAATCGCTTCCGTCAGGATTTGCTGTATCGGATAAACACCATTGAGATCGAGATACCGGCCCTGCGCGAGCGCTTCGAAGATATACCTTTACTGGCTACGCACTTCCTGAAATACTATGCACAGAAGTATGACAAGAGTGTAACGAAGATCAGTGAGGGTGCGATGACGCGTATGCACAAGCACCCGTGGCCTGGTAATATTCGCGAGCTGCAACATGCCATCGAGCGTGCCGTGATCCTGAGCAACAGCAGTGTATTGCAGCCGGAAGATTTCAATTTTACTCCTTCGTCAGGAAAAGAAGACGGACAACTGAGTCTCGAACAATATAATCTTGAAGAAGTTGAAAAGCTGCTCATCCGCAAAGTGCTCAAGAAATATAACGGTAACATTACGCAGGCCGCTACAGAATTAGGATTAACACGATCGTCATTATACCGGAGACTTGAAAAGTACGGGCTTTAATTTGCATCGCGTTCAAAGTTTCATGTGGCGATAGTAGAAACGAACAAGTATTCTTTTAACTTGGAACTTTGAACAGGTAATTTTCGATCGTATTCAGTGAACTTCGGCTTTAAAGATTTTCGTACCCGCGTTATTCTGCGGGTGGTGATGTTGGGATTAACCATGGCGCTATTCATGTACATGGTTGTAAGACCGAACATGTTATTTGCTGCCATGCTCATGGGTACAATCATCGTATTACAACTAATCGAGATTTTTCGTTTTGTCAGTCAGACGAACCGCAAGCTTACGCGCTTCCTTGAGTCAGTAAAGTATTCTGATTTTATTTCCGGTTTTGCATCCGATAATAAACTCGGCAAAAGTTTCAAAGACTTGAATGAAGCTTTCAACGAAGTGCTCGAGGCATTTCGCAAAGCGCGTTCTGAAAAAGAAGAGCACGGCCAATACCTGAACACCGTTGTACAACAAGTCCGCACCGGTATACTTTCATTTGATATTGACGGCAATGTCCAATTGATCAACGCGAATGCGAAGCGATTCATGGGGATTACATCCATCAAGAATATCAATGAACTCATTGCTATCAATCCCAAACTATATCATTCTATCAACAGTGTAGAGCCCGGTAAGAGCGAACTATATAAAGGAAGCAACGAGCTATACCTCACTGTCCAATCAACAGAATTGCGTATTCGCGGAACCGATGTGAAGCTGATCACGTTGCAAAACATTCAACCTGAATTACAGAAGCAGGAACTTGAAGCGTGGCAAAACCTGACACGTGTATTGAGACATGAGATCATGAACTCCATTACTCCTATATCTTCGCTCACCTCTACCCTGCGTGAGATACTGGATCATGACATGGAGAAAATGGGCAATCATTATGAATTGAAGGAAGAAGGCGCAGAAGATCTCCGTGAAGGTTTAAGTACGATTGAGAACCGAAGCAAAGGACTCATCAAGTTTATTGATGCCTATCGTGAATATACTTCACTCCCTAAACCGAAGCTCGCAACGGTACGGCTACAGAGTTTATTGGAACATGTAGCACAGTTGATGAAGACTGAACTGAAAAAGACAAATATCAACTTTCGCGTTGAGTGCAGTTCAGAATACCTCACGATACAAGCTGATCTTGAAATGATCGAGCAGGTATTAATCAATCTGTTAAAGAATGCGATTGAAGCTTTGGGAGAAACCGAACAACCAACACTTGAACTCATTGGCCGCTATGATGGCACGGCCGTATTGATTGAAGTTATCGACAACGGGCAAGGTATAATCAAAGAAGCGATCGATCACATCTTTGTTCCGTTCTATACTACCAAGCGAACAGGCTCAGGTATTGGCCTGAGCCTGTCGCGGCAGATTATGCAAATGCATAATGGTTCTATCACGGTTGAATCGGAGCCTGAAATACGAACTGTATTTACGCTTCGCTTCTGATCCCTCCCGATCCCGATCGTTAGCGGGACTGGATTACACTTTCTTAAACACAGCAGTAGCGTTGTGTCCGCCAAAGCCGAACGTGTTACTCATCGCTACATTTACATCTTTCTTTATACTAGAACCCAGTACTATATTTAGTCCCTGTGGCAATGTTGGATCAAGTTGTTGCGTATTGATCGTAGGTGGTATAATTCCATTCTCAATCGCTTTTATACTCACAATTGCTTCAATCGCACC
>CAMLLI010000894.1 GCA_946480685.1 uncultured Flammeovirgaceae bacterium
AGGACTATTCCGGTTTTTCGGATCGTGCTGATAATGGGTAAACGTTTTGGTTTTGTGATCAAAGCGATTGAGTCCGCCACCATCCGTACCAATCCACAAGTCTCCCTTATGATCACCGGTTATCGTGAGCACGATGTTATTACTCAGTCCTTTATTGTCGGGTTGCTGCTGAAATAGATTGAATTTCTGGCCAAACTTCGCGACAAGATTTATACCTCCGGACCATGTTCCGATCCACATGTTCCCGGTATCATCCTTATATAAACTATAGATAGAATTGTTGCTCAGGCTGTTTGCATCAAACAGGTTGTAGGTATAGCGAGTAAACGTCTGTGTCTGCTCGTGAAATATACTGATGCCGCCATTCTCCGTTCCGACCCATAAGTTTCCATCGTCATCTTCAGCAAACGAAAGTATATCGTTATGTCCAAGGGAGTTTGGATTATCGGGATCATGCCTGAAACTTCTGAACGAGTCCGTTTGAGGATCATAAACGGCAATGCCGCTGCCCAGCGTGCCAATCCAAACTTTACCTTTTGCATCAGTATACACAGCCTTTATCGTATTAGTGCCGATGCTGCCCCGATTTTTCGGATCGTGTATATACCGTGTGAAGGTTTTGGTTTTCGGATCGAAGCGGTTAAGACCGTTATCCGTTGCCAGCCAAAGATTGCCTGATAGATCCTGGGCAATGTGGTAGATAAAATTCTGGCTCAGGTTCAGGATGCCGTTTTCTTTATACTGATAATGTTGAAAGGTTGTGTCTTTTGGATTGAAAACAAATAGCCCTTCCGTTGTGCCGATCCAGATCAGCTTTTCTTTTGTATCAAAGAGAAGGTCGCGTATAATGATGGACGAATCACCGGGAGCATAATTTGTAAATATATCCAGCGCACGATCCAGACGATCGATACCACTCGCGGTGGCAACCCATAGATTTCGCTGTTCATCTTCAATGATATCATATATATAGTTACTGCTGATGCTCGTAGGTATAGCATCGTCATGCCGATAGGTGTGGAACTGGTAACCGTCATATTTGTTAAGGCCTTCATCGGTACCAAACCACATAAAGCCTTTATAGCCTTTCAGGATGGCATTAACATGATCTTGTGAAAGTCCGTGCGATGTATTGAGGTGCCGGAACACCAAATCCTTTTTTTGCGCCCATCCCAACTGCGTTATCAGGATGAGAACGAACGATAGAAGAATGCAGTAACGGCTACTAGTCATACAAGGCCCGATTAAGCAAAGGAATATACTGAAAAAATGAAACGTTGGGAACAGCTCCCGGCATATCTGTGTTACCGCATTTAGTTTTAATTAAATGTTGTAACGATAAATACAAACGGAAGCCGTCCGGACCGATCACAGCAAAATTACCGAGCCAGGTTCGTATTGAAATACATTAGCAAAATAAGAGGACAATCCACAGTGTGGAAGGTATATATGTCGTATATACTATAGCATTTCGGGTATCAGGGAGCGGAGGCAACCCCCGCTATACACGCATACCGCCTGGCGTAATGCCGAAGCGTTTTTTGAAGGCTGTGGAAAAGTGCTGCACATATTGGTAGCCGCAGTATTCGGCAACTTCGTGAATTGATTTCTGCTGGTCGAGCAAAAGTTTTTTAGCTTCCTGCATCCGTACTTCATGCAGATATCCGAATACGGTATTGCCAAATATTTCTTTAAAGCCCTTCTTCAGCTTGAAGTCGTTCAGCCCAACCATACGCGATAGTTCCAGCAGCGAGTAAGGGTTGCTGATATTCTGTTCCAGCAGGTGGCGCGCGTAATGGATTTTTTCGGCATCATTCGCTTTGATTATGGTGGATGGCTTTTTCTCAACGGCTGTCTCAAATTGCTCGATCTGCAGCATGAGTAACTCCATAACTTTCGATTCCAGGAACAAGCGCTTCATAATACCTTGCTTGTTGCATTGAAGAATCTGCTGCACGAGTGTTTCCATATAGGGTGTGATCGTCATGTGAAGATCGTTCAACACCGATAACTCTTTCTTCTCGATCTTTTCCGTAAAGCGACTTAGCAAGGTGGAGTCCGTTGAGACAAAGCGTTGGAAGTATGTTTCCGTAAGGTGTATTTCCAACATTTGTGAAGTCTCTTTTTGTCGTGCAGATTCTATATACCCTTCGAACTCAGGCATATAAAACATGTTGTGCTGACGTTCGCGTACTACAAACCGCTGGCCTGTTCCATAGATCTGCGCGTATTGTGTGCCAGCCAGGTTGAAATGCATTTCAATCATCGGTGTGTCGCTTTCCAGTTTCAGCGATATATCACTTTCAAGATTGATACTGCCGTGACTGATGTGTACGCCTTCGAACCAGGTTTCGCGCATGGTAGCGTTACCAAACCGGCAGTCTATAAAAGATATATTCTCTGCTATACCGTCCTGGCATTTCAGATCAGACGGCAGATTCCGTTCGTATATGAGTTCCTCCAGGTCTGCATCCGTTAGCCGCACTACCATAAATAATCCTTTAAGAGTAAAACAAAATCCTTTTAAGGTACAAGGCCCTTAACGTATAAAGGGATCTTTGTGGCTAATCTAATCATATAAATATTAATACTATGCCACACATGCCAAAATGGATGGGAAACGTTGTGGAGACTGTCTTCAAAAAATTTATACATGATGTTACCGTATCGGATGTAGAGTATATACATGACAATCTGAAGAAAGTAACGTTTACGGGCGACTTCTCAACGGTCGATTT
>CAMLLI010000895.1 GCA_946480685.1 uncultured Flammeovirgaceae bacterium
CATAAAAATTAAATGCAACAGAGTTGCAAGTAACTTTTCCAGCTTGATGGGTGGATTAAATGGATTCGATGAAGGACTGCGTAGCGTCTGCGAGTTCGGGAATCAACTCAATCTTTTTTGCTTTGAAGCTATGATCGGCTCCTTCGAAGGAAACCAGTTTCGCGTTCGCGAGTGATGAAGTAACTTTCGTGATCAGGCTCCATTCAGCCAGGGCATCGCGTGTGCCTTGCAGAAATAGCATCGGTATAGTAATGTCGTGCAGATGTTCTGCACGATCTATAGCAGGCGCGCCTGCAGGATGTAACGGAAAGCCATAGAAAATTATACCCTTCACGGAACTGAACTGTTGTTTGGCAAGCAATTGAGACGTCATGCGACCACCAAATGATTTACCGCTTACATACAACGGCAGGGCTGGATAATGTTTCGATGTATACCCGATTACCTGCTCAATAGTTTTGTGGGCAGTGGCCGGTACATCAGGTCGTTTCTTTCCGTTCTCCATATAGGGAAAGTTAAAACGTACCGTGCCAATGGAACGCTCTGCCAACGCCTGGGCCAGACGCACCATAAACGTATGATTCATTCCGGCACCTGCACCGTGGGCAAGTGTCATCATCGCGGTGGATAATGCTGGTTCCACAATAACTGCCGATACCGCTCCTATACTTTCTGAGACCGGTATACTGATTGTCTTTTCCTTGATCTTCGGTTTCGTCATGCTATATATAGTTTAGAGGAAACTGATCGTCTGTATGCGGCAGTTATTTACTTACCAATACAGCATCGGTTAAAATGAAATTTACGTGATCGAGGTTTTCAGCGTTCAGCTTTAATTTACCTTTCACGGTGATCAGATCATCTACCTGGAATTTACGCGGCTCTTTCGCAAAGTTAACTTCTGCTATAGATTCGGGGCCACCTCCGCCGCAAAAGAAACACTGACTCATTGGATATTTGGAGATGATGATATAGGTGCCGTCTTCCGGAGCGAAGGGAACATAAAATCCCTGCACGGTAATCTCTTTACCTTCCAGCGCTTTGATCTCGGCGGGGAAAGTCGGGTAGAAAAGATACTCACCAAGTTTTTCATAGTACTTTGGTTCGAACTTCGTTTTGGCAAACGTCTCCCACATATCCGTTTTTCCCTGCGCCAGTAAACTTCCTGCACACAGTATAAATGCTCCCAGCAAACTGATCTTCTTCATAGCTTTATATTCTTCTAGTTTATTCGTTTTTTATTTCCCGCAGATATCGCAGATGGACGCAGACTTTAAATGCAAATTTCTTCTGCGTAAATCGGTGCCTTCTGCGGGAATGAATTTTAATTCCCTGCGAGTACCTTTGATATATCGGTACGATACGCTTGTATGGCCGGAATCACAGCACATATCAAACCCAGTAACAAACTTCCGCCCAAAATTATCCATTCTTCCGGATAGAAAATAAATCCGTTGATACCGGCTTTCTGTGTTTCCTCAACCATTCCCGATAAAAGAACGAGTACACCATGTCCCATCAACAACCCGATGAGACTTCCCAGCACCGTAAGCACTCCGCCTTCCAGCAAAATCGAAACAAATAGTTTTGTTCGCGATGCTCCCATCGAGCGCATAATGGCCAGATCATATCTACGCTCTTTTAACGAATTATACAATGCAATAAATATACTCAATCCCGATATAACGATGAGCACATACGCAAAGCCCATGAGTATATCTACACCTACACCGAGAATGGAAAACAAACGTGCTGTCTCAAATGCAGGAGATGCGGCCTGCAAACTGCTTTGCGAGTTTACTAATCGCGGCAACTGTATAGCACCCATCGGGGAACGATACTGAATGAGCATGGACGTAATTTCTTTCAGTGAATCGCCTTTCGCTACAGTTGGCACCAAAGGAGACGGTATAAAGTTTGAATCAGCTGCATGTTCATGTTCGGCATGTTCTTCTTCCTCTTCACCGTGTTCTTCATGCATTTCCCAAACGCTCTCTACATTGGTAAGTATCAGATTGTCCAACACGCTGTTTGTGGGCTTGAGTATACCAACCACTATATATTGATGTTCGTTGTGTGTATGGCCACCATCGGCAAGTCCGTGAGCACTGGCAAATTTATCGCCTATCTTTAATTGCGTAAGCATGGCCGCGTTAGAACCGATGGTAACTTCCAGGTTCTTCTTCCACCAGTTGCCCTGTTGTATTTCGGCTTTATAGAGCGCTGCATACTTTTGACTGGTACCAATAATTCGATACGATTGATAGCTATCGCCCAGTGCCAGCGGTATAGCATTTTTTACCAGGCGATGTTTGGCAAAGCGTTCTGCTTCATTCAGCTTGATGTTGCCTGTTGGAAAATCGACATGAAATATATTACAAAGTATAAGTTGAAGCGGGCTGCCCTTCGCTCCTACTACCAGATCTATACCACGCGCATTTTCGGTAATTTTTTGTTCGAGCTGTTTATTGAAAAGCAGCAGTATCGTGATAACCGCTATTCCCAGTGAAAGCAGCAGAATGTTAATAGCCGTATTGAGAGGTCTTGCCTTGAGATAATTCCAGACGAGTGTGAAAATAGACATGCTACAATAATTAAAGTATACAATGAGTATAAATGCAGGTAACGCTCTATAGGGACGATAACCGAACCTGATTTGATATTTTATCCTTGAGGCGCTGATCGTGCGTGGCCACCAGCAATGTAGACTGATGCTGATTCGCTACATCCATTAAC
>CAMLLI010000896.1 GCA_946480685.1 uncultured Flammeovirgaceae bacterium
TTCTCGATTCCCGGTTTTCCCGCTCAAATTTCCGTCCAACCGCTAAACCCTTCCATGGGCTTGTGCGTGAACAGGAAATAATAAACTCCTGATCTATGTTCGGTATTATCACCCGCCTGAAGGAAACGAACCGGCTTCCTATCCTTTTAATCTTTTCGCTTACTACTATACTTTGTGTCACACTGGTCGCTTTCCGGGTACAGTATACCTCCCGGGTGACATTTGTATTTTTAGTATGGAATATATTCCTGGCACTTATCCCCTATATCATCAGTACATTGCTGGTGCTATATCATCATAAGGTAAAGCGTGCGTTCTGGCTTTGGATGCCGTTTGCTGTATGGCTGTGCTTCTTCCCGAATGCTCCCTATATATTGACAGATTTATTTCACCTTCGTCCGCGGGCGGGAGTTCCGTACTGGTATGATCTGGCGCTTATACTTTTCTTTGCGTGGAATGGATTGATGCTTGGCTTTGCATCCATGATGGATATACAGGCTGTGTTTACAAACCGGTTTCACGCTGCAGTAGGTTGGATCATTTCTATTGGCAGTTTACTGCTGGCAGGCTTTGGTATATACCTGGGACGCTACCTGCGCTGGAACAGCTGGGATGTTGTATCTGCACCAACCGAACTTCTAAACGATATTGCAGCACGAATCCTGAACCCACTGGCGCATCCACATACGTATGGCGTAACAATTCTATTCTCTACCTTTCTGTTGCTGGGGTATATATTGCTGCTCCAGTTTTCTAGAGTTTATACGAGAAGGTAATTAAATGCAATTGCACAGAGTACACAGAGGAGAACAGAGTGACACAAAGAACTCTTTGTGATATTTTTTGTGAGCTTTGTGCAATTGGATTTAACCTTTTAATTTCTGCGCATGCAATTATATCTGACGGATCAACAGGGCAACTTTGAACAACACCTGCAAAAGCTCAGCCAGCAACCGGTAATGCGCTATACCCTCACGCGACTTCGCGAGCAGGTAACAACGATCGGATTGGACACGGCAAAGTCGTTTCACAATATAAATCCAGATATACTATTCCGGTATAATATATTTCCGCAACATATCATGACCTATCGAACGCAGTGGCAGATAGAAAACAGAAATATGCGTGTCGGTGATACGATTGTACAGCAGGTATATGTTCCTCCGATTAAAAGCTTATCCTTCAAATTGATTTTTGGCGTGCGCATCCATTCGATCATTCGCGAAGCAAGACGGATCGGATTCAGCTATGAGACTTTAGAAGGACATGCTGAACGGGGTATATCTACGTTTACCATCGAGCAAGCTGAGGCAGACAAGGTGATTTTTAAAATTCATACCTTTTCAGAACCCGGTAATATGCTAAGCAAATTGCTCGCTCCTGTTTTTGCATTACCATACCAGGCATATTGTACGCGTGAAGCGTTGAAGAATGTCCAAAGCCAATTGTAAAAAGAAGTCTCCACCACAAAAAACTTCTGAGCTCCTTTGTGTCTTTCTTTGTGAGCAATTGGATTTATACTTCACATATATAGCATAAAAAAAGTCGCCTGCTTACGCAGACGACTCGTCTCAAAAAAACCACTTAACTAAACCTCTTGCTATTCCTCACCTATCTGTATCTTCCGGTTATACCCGCTTGACAATTCGTTGTACGGCAACTGAACTATCAATTCATTCTCTTCAAAATCAGCTTTGATGGCACTGATATCAATGAAGTAGGGTATAGTCTTATTATATACTACAACCGGCATATTAATTTTCTTGCCTGCTGATTCAATCGGAATAAGATAAAAAACCGAGAGTACATTATTGTGGATTTCCACTTGCATGGAGTCTCTGCTGATGCCTGGAACGCGAACGTGTACCTCGCGGCCCGCAGCTTGCTGACGTAATGTAACAACCGGTTCGCTAATACCTCCATGCAACGTATTCAGAACATCCACGGAAGTTAATAAATCCTGAAATTTCTTTTTCATCTGTTATATCTCCCTTCTTGGTCTTACGTGAATCAATACCTATACCAATTTGTAGCTTCAGACAAAACGACACTGCATTAGACAATTTGGCTATATTGAAACTGAAATGCTACCTGATTTTACAAACATCGATTACCTGCGGAACGGTTCACTCCTTCAGCAACAAGGCTGGAAAATTTTATCGGACACGAATGCATTACTGAAATTAAAAAGCTTCGATGCTATATTGGCAGGAACGCTGCCGCTGAATTTATACCTGCCAGGCAGTGACTTGGATATTATTTGTTTTGCTGAAGATCTGACACACTTTGAGAAGTATATAACACAAGCGTTCGGTATGTATAGCGGTTATGAATGTACTGTCAAGACTATTCGCCAAACACGTTCTGTTATAGGAAGGTTCCGCCACAACAATTTTTTATTTGAGATCTTCGCACAGCCTGTGCCTGTTCAAAATCAATATGCCTACAGGCACCTGCGGGTAGAATATTTTTTGCTGGAACAGCATGGCGAATCATTGCGTAGTCAAGTGCTGCAATTGAAACAAGCGGGACTAAAGACAGAACCCGCATTTGCAAAAGCCCTTAACCTGGCAGGCGATCCTTACGAAGCATTACTTGCATTCGAAGAACAAATGTCAGACACCCAAAAACAAAAATCCCCAGATTTTATATAATCTGGGGATTCCCATACAGACAGTATATATATGCTTACCAGATAAATGTACCTACCGAGCTTGCAGCAAGGCTTGTCTCAA
>CAMLLI010000897.1 GCA_946480685.1 uncultured Flammeovirgaceae bacterium
TAAACCCAACATGCTGAAACGAATAACAACCTGTGCCCTGGTGGTAATGTTTATAGCCACTGCTTGTGAGAAGAAAAACGTAGTACGTACACTCACGGTAAAGAATAACCTGGATATAGATCGTCCTGCTTCAACAGTATCCATACCGTTGGATACCTTGAAAGCACTGGTAACAAAATATGGCGCTGATCACCTGGTGGTAAAAGATCAGGAACAAACACTGGTAACGCAGCTCATCGATGCAGGCAGTGATGGTATACCGGATGAGTTGCTTTTTCAAACCAATGTCAAAGCTGGTGAAGAAAAGACTTTTACAATAGAAGCTGTTGAAAATGTTGCTGCGGTAGCTGCACCTGAGCACACTACCTACTCGCGTTTTGTACCGGAGCGTATTGATGATTATGCCTGGGAGAATGATCGCGTTGCATTTCGCACCTACGGTCCTAAAGCACAGCAGATAACAGAATCAGGCAAGCCGGGAGGAACACTTACCAGCGGTTTGGATTGCTGGTTCAAGCGTGTAGCCTATCCGGTAATTGACAAGTGGTATAAAAAGAATCTCGATACAGCCGGGTATTATCACATTGATCATGGTGAAGGATATGATCCCTACCACGTAGGCAACAGTCGCGGATGCGGAGGTATAGGTATATGGGAAGGAGACTCGCTCTATGTGTCAAAGAATTTTGTATCCTATAAAACAATTGCAGCAGGTCCTATACGAACCATCTTCGAGCTGACATATGCACCGTGGAATGCAAATGGTCGCATCGTGAACGAGAAGAAAATTATCAGTCTTGATCTCGGCAGTAACCTGAGCCGTTATGAAGTACATATACGAAGTGATAAAGCGTTGCCGAACGTTACCACCGGCATTACCCTGCACAATCAGAAGGGAGAAGTGAAGCGCGATTCAGTGACCGGCTGGGTGCGATACTGGGAACCTATAGATGATTCGGAACTTGGTACCGGTATTGTAATTGCACCGCAGCAACTTGTAGCGTTAAAAGAACACCGCACGGCTGTAAAAGATCAGAGCCATGTACTGGTAGTAGCAAAGCCTAAGGATGTAGTGGTATACTATGCCGGCTTTGGCTGGAAGAAAAGCGGGCAGTATACTTCGGTTGCCGCGTGGGATCAGTACCTGACAAACTTTTCAAAAAGTATCGCCTCCCCGTTAATCATTCAGGTTAAATAGTAAAGGTATATAGCATGCAGCTATAGCAGCAGGAATATTATGTTGTAGGATGCTATAGATGCATCAGGAACTTTTGATTAATCTTGATCCGGATTTTAATTTTCTAGAACAAACATGCTGGCAGTAAAACAAGTACGCAGAGTCGCGATCGTAGGGTATAACCGCATTCCTTTTGCAAGGCAAAATACATTGTATGCCGAGGCGGGCAACAAGGATATGATGGTGGCTGCCCTGCAGGGATTAATAGACCGGTATAAATTACAGGGAATGTTGTTGGAAGAAGTAGCCGGTGGTGCTGTGATCAAGCACAGCTGGGAGATAAACCTGATGCGCGAATGTGTTATGGCAACATCACTCAACCCCGCAACGCCCGCATGCGATATACAACAGGCATGTGATACCGGTATTGAAACTGCAGTATATATAGCGAATAAAATAGCACTCGGACAAATTGATGCCGGTATAGCCGGTGGTGTAGATTCAACCAGCAACGTGCCGCTGGTATTGAACGAGCACATCAGAAATATATTGCTGACTGCACGCAGAGCCAAAACGATGGGAGCGAGGCTCAGCCAGTTCCTGAAGATACGGTTGAAAGATCTATACCCGGTAGCACCTATGAACATTGAACCTCGCACCGGTTTATCGATGGGCGGTCATACGGAGATTACGGCTCGTTACTATGGTATATCGCGTGAAGAACAGGATGCGTTTGCTTTAGCGAGTCATCAGAAAATGGCGAAGGCGTATGAAGAAGGTTTCTTTCAGGACATGATAACTCCGTATGCGGGCTTATCGCGGGATAATAATTTACGAACAGATACCAGCATGGAGAAGCTCGCCAAGCTCAAGCCTGCCTTCGATAAAGAGAAAGGTACACTCACGGCCGGTAACTCTTCACCGCTTACGGATGGTGCATCCTGTATATTATTGGCCAGTGAAGATTGGGCCCGGCAGCAGGGATTGCCAGTACTGGCCTATATAACTTTTGCCGAGCTTGCAGCCATCGAGTATATCAACAACCGACATAACCTGTTGATGTCTCCGGTATATGCGTCAACCCGTATGCTAAAGAAAGCGGGCCTCACCTTGCAGGATTTTGATTACTACGAAATACATGAAGCCTTTGCAGCGCAGGTATTGGCGACACTGAAGATCTGGGAGAGTAAAGAACTGACAGCTCAGTTCGGTCTGGATGCACCTTTAGGCAGTATCGATCGAAACAAGCTTAATGTGAAGGGAAGTAGTCTGGCGGCAGGGCATCCTTTTGCTGCAACGGGTGGTCGGGTGCTTGCTACCATGGCGAAATTGCTTCACGAGAAAGGAAGCGGCCGCGGATTTATATCAGTTTGTGCGGCTGGTGGCCAGGGGATCACAGCAATCCTTGAAAAATAAAAAGATGTTACTACCCACATATATAGTATGGCCGAACTTTTGCCTTGATAATTTTTCAAAAAACATAGGGGAAAAGTACAGCTGAATTGTCTTATCGCTAAATGAGTATCTGCACACGTTGGAAATGGAGTAAAAGAGATG
>CAMLLI010000898.1 GCA_946480685.1 uncultured Flammeovirgaceae bacterium
CTGGGTCATAAGCGTAATCGTATATATAGTATCATTGACACAGACAGCTATAGTGTATAACGACTATGACGGGCAAAAAACACTTGGCTCTTTCTCAGCGCTATTTATGGGGGCCATCTCGTTCTTGGGCGGAGGCGTGTTGGAATGGTTAATTTGGCTTGCAAACCCACTATATATTTTTGCACTGTCTCTTTTCATCGGATCCAATCGTTCCAGCATTTTGATTGCGACAGTTGCATCTGCAATAGCACTATCATTTATAGCCTGGAATGATATACTCGCTGCAGAGAATGGGAGAAGAGCCGCCATCGTTGGTTTAAGTTCTGGTTATTGGCTTTGGGTGTCAAGTTTGTTGATATTGGCGATTGGGAGTATATTTTACTTTCGTAAAACGTTGAAAGTGTCGGTTTAATAAATAGTAAAAAGTAAATTATCGAATTTTGCAGAGGTTATTGAAATCTACGTCATTGAGGATAATAGTGTTTTTGGTATTCTTTTCAGGAATTGAATGTTGTGTTGAGAGAAAGGAAATGCAACCGCCCTTAAAATCTGTAACGATGCCAGAATCGTCAACTCTGAATGAAGCAAGCTCATCGAGACATAGCGGATTGATATTCGCTAATGACAACGTTCAGATATTTGGTGACACCACTATAAGCAAAGAGAGATTTCATTCCGTATCAATAAAGTTTGAGCCTTATGTTTCATTCGATGACTTTCTGGTTGATAGTGTTGAAGCAGGAAAGAAGCCACTTGATTTTTCAACAAACAAAGAGGCTTATCAATTTAGGACACGAATTAGAGATGCTTATAATACAAATACAGCAAATTTTGCCGGGCACTATACCTTTGTGTCATGGGGATGCGGCTCGCCGTGTCAACAGGCGGCAATAGTGGATCGCAGAACAGGATATATATACAATGCGCCAGCGGCAGCACTTGGCTATGATTTTAGGGTGAATAGTAGAATGCTAATAGTCAATGTGCCGGATTCTCTTGGCTTCTATGTCGATTGTATTTATTGCAAACCGCAGATTTATGTTCTGGATGAAGACAGAAAAAGCTTCGTTGAGAGACGTCCCCGTTGACATTATATTGAACATTATTTCGTTGCTGATTGCTAATGATTTGATTATCAGTGGATACTCCAAACGTATCGATTAACATGTACAACGTAGTCCTCGCTATATATATTATAGAGTATATAATGTTATCCTAAATCATAGAAAAAATTACCCAACCCGTTTAAGGTATATAGTATCAGGATTGCCTGGTAAATAAATTGTCAATTGGGCGATCATTTTAGTATACTGGTCGTCTTTCATACTACCGTTCATCACGTTATTAGGTATTTCATATATATTTACCCACATGTTTATTTTACCCTAACCTGATAAACGTTGACCAAAATATGAATACACTCTACTATCCTTACAGCTATTCCTTTACAGTTAACCTGCTATTGAATCGCCAGCTGCTATAAATCATCACGCCTTTATTAGTTAATAATAATACACTTCCATGTGTTTTAAGAGCCTTTTTGTGCCTATACGGGCACTGTGTCTAATACTGTTGCCACTGGTTTTCAGTTTGCAAGCGTTTGGTCTCGCCAAAGATTCTACATTGGTTAACGCGGGTCAGGGACAACAAGCTGCATCGCTGTACCGGATTTTTCCGGTAGGAACGGGGTATACAGAAAGCAATTTTTCACTTCAGGCATCCGAAAGTGAACTAACAGAAGCGTACCTGGAACAATATATAGGTAACGATGGTGAAGCTGCATTTACCCGCGAACAAGCCAAAGCTGCCATCGATAAACTTAATGAACTGGGAACATTCGTAACGTCATTGACAAGCGACAAACTGCACGAACTTCCTATAGGCTTCAAGAAAGTCATCAACAGCACTACAATTACCATTGCTATCAGCGAGGTAAAGTTTAAAGCCGGACATGCCGAGTTCACCGCATTTGCCAAACTCGATATACCACAGGAACCTCATGAACTATATTTCGGTCTCGAAGGCATCAAGCTTACATATGAGGGCGGTATAGTAGGCGATGCCAGGCTTGTTTTGCTTGGTGATATACCGATACGCTTCAATGGCGGAGCAAGTGTACTGATTCTCAAAGGAAGCAGCAATACAAAAGTCGCAGCTCCGGAGTCTAAAACCTATCTCAGTTTTGATTGTAATGGATTCAAGGAAGTAGGGCTTGCTGCCGATATAGAGTTTCCGCGAAGCCTGTTGATACCGGTTGATGCCAATGGCAAGCGTTACGAGAGTGCAGATAAACGCGTAAAGGGTTCGTTCACAACCGTGGTAACAGACTGGAATGATATACTCGTTGAATTTACCTTGCCTGATTTTGAAATGCCGCTGATCAAGGATATGCGCTTCAGCATTGAGACAGCGGTTCTTGACTTCAGTGACTTGCGCAATAGCCCTTCCGTTGTTTATCCCCAAGGTTATGAAGCGGAATACCTGGAAGCAGGCCATACGGAGTTGTGGCGCGGTGTATATGCCAAGAGTGTAAAGATTGTACTGCCGGAAGCATTTGAGGATAAGACTAACCCTGATAAAAGAATTTCATTCATCGGGGCAGATATGTTGATTGACAACAACGGCTTGACCGGATCCTTTACCGGAAAGAATTTATTGCCCATTGAGAAGGGCACTGCATCAGGCTGGAAACTATCAGTCGATGAAATGCAGATCAAGCTGGAAGCAAATAA
>CAMLLI010000899.1 GCA_946480685.1 uncultured Flammeovirgaceae bacterium
CTTCACGTTGTGTTGTTCGGTGAGTTGGTAACATATATAGGTTCAGAAAAGAACACAAGCGCAGCATCTATATTCTGCAAGGTTATGCTTGTATTCACCGTGGTAAAGATTCTCTTTATCTGGGAGGCATCTCTTACACTTTTGTCGTACTACCAGTTTAGTACACCGGGCTCGTTTGCCGGCCAAGTTGTTTTCTTTCCATCGCTTTTGGCAGATGAGCATTTGAGTCTGGTATATATAGGCTTCCTGCTTGTGTTGGCAGTGCTTCTGGTATTGCCATGGAACTATATATCCGGTATACTTTTCTTCTGGATTAGTTTTAATCTGTACAGGCTTAACATTCCTGTAATGAACGGTTCTGATACTGTTCAGCTAATGCTGGCAGGTTGTATGGTCTTTATGACGATTCAGCCGCGGGCAAAACAATTTATACTTTCTGATTTACAGGTGATGAGTTTTAACACCGCAGTTATTGTGGCCCAACTGATCGTTGTATGTATATACTTTATTTCCGGCCTGGATAAACTCTTAACAGAGTCGTGGCGAACCGGAGAAGCCTTTGCCATGATTGCCCAGCGGGAGCAGCGAGCCGGTGTGTGGGGGAGTGCTATTATTGATAACGTTTTGGTATGCCGTATGCTGGCGTGGACCACTATTGTCTTTGAGTTGTCTTTTGTTGTATTGATCTGGTTTCGAAAATTTCGTTTGCCTGTGCTGATAGCAGGAGTGGTGTTTCACCTCGTCATTGCGTTTACACTTACACTGTATGACTTCTCCCTGGTGATGATTGCGTCCTACTTTATATTTCTCAGGGATGATGACTATGGCAGGATTAGCACGCGTTTTTTGAGGTAGTTGTATTTCTGACGGTGATATATATACTCGTAATACCTGTTCGTGGCGGATTTAGTATGTTGGTCTGAATTTGCTTGCGTGTTTTTTAATTAAATAAGAAAAAAGGTTCAATACGATTTTATTCTGTAAAAAATCCGATAATCTTGCCGCCCGGTAATTTTTCATAAACGCTTCCGATTCCCCTATAAAATGGTAGCCGCTTGTACGTAACGCAGGGATAAAGGCTACTGCACCAGTTTTCAAATGTAGTAACCCCGGTGGAATGCTTCTTCTGTAATGTTTATCCGGAAAATCAATATTTAAGTCGCTATACGTTTTTTATCTGCGTGGCCAAAAATGTCACTTTAGATAGCTTTCATCTTTACTGAGGGCACGTTTTCCTTGGTGTACCGCATCCTCATCCTGATTCTTTTTTTAGTAAGCAATAGTAATGTATACCTGTGAGGCTATTTCATGCGCGGTATAGACATGGTATATATAGCACTATTAATCAATACCTATGGTAGGTATAAATACGGATACTTCCTTGTGCAATTAACCTGAGTGACGAATTTGAAAAGAATAATTTCATTTGCATTCGTGAACTGAGTAGTGATGTTCAGTTCAGATATATACCGGTATCAAAAGGTAAATATCCTGGTTCTTTAGTTTGTGATTAAATAATTAGTCAATCGTAAAATGCATATATGAATCCACGAACAGTAAAATTATGCCGCGTGATTCTGGTATTGTTATTATTTGTGCCATTGATTGCATCTGCCCAGGATGAAAAGTTTCAGGCAATTTTTCTCTACAAGTTTATAGACAACGTTAATTGGCCGGATGCGAAAAGAGATCTTCGGATAGGCATCCTGGGAAGCTCAAATGTACTGGATGAATTTAATAAAATTCTGAAAGCACGATCTGCCAATAACCTGGTGGCACAAAAGATCACCGCGTCTGAAGCAACAACATGCGATGTGATTTTTATATCGCAAACCCATAACTCGGCTTTTCATAAGGTTATGGAGAATGTCAAATCAAAGAGTATACTGATTATAACGGAGGAGTCGGATTTTGTGAAGAAGGGTGCCGGTATAAGTTTTCTGTACGAGGAAGACAAGCTTGGTTTCATTGTAAACAAGCACGCGCTGGATGCAAAAGGGTTGAGGGTCTCAACTTTGTTACTCAACCTCGGCAAGGAGATCTGATCGCATAAATATCTGTTACCAATTTATATTAGCATGAAACAACTCTACATTGTTTTCCTTCGAAGGATATCCATTCCCGTTATAGTATGCGTCTGTCTTATAAGTGCTTCTTCTCTGCTCGCGCAGGAGCGTACAGAGAAAAAAGAAGTTTCGGATGAGCAGCTATATGACATGTCGCTGGAAGAATTGCTGCACGTCAAAGTTACAACCGCCTCAAAATCCGAAGAGCGAGTACACGATGCGCCTGCCGTAGTCTCTGTAGTAACGGCCCAGGAAATTGAATCGTATGGTGCCGCTAATCTTGCTGAAGTGCTTGATCGTGTAGCAGGACTATATATGACAAGTTCTTTTCTGCTGACAAACAATATGCCTGTTGTGCGGGGCGAGACCAATGCACATTGGTCCACCAAAGTACTGGTGCTGATTAACGGGCGCCCGTATCGCGATAGTTACCTCGGAGGCAACCAGGTTGAAATTTTTAACGCATATCCGCTAAATATAGTTGAGCGGGTTGAAGTTATACGCGGTCCGGGATCGGTGTTGTATGGAACCAATGCCTTCACCGGAGTAATCAACGTGATTCTGAAAAAGTCCAAGAAGAATACTTTTCAGACTACTACGCGCTATGGAAGTTTCAATACGCGGCAAACCGGAATCTCAGCCGGAGTTAAGCATAAAGATCTTG
>CAMLLI010000900.1 GCA_946480685.1 uncultured Flammeovirgaceae bacterium
ACCTCCGGAACGCGTCAGTGTCAATTTGATCTTTTCGATCGGAACGCCTGTCGCAATAGATACTTGTTCACGCAGGTATGTAGGTGATTGCGTGGGGCCGATCAGTTCAATACCATCAGTCTTTACATGCGCTGTGTAATTCATTGGCTCCATGGTTAAGTGCGCCAGGTAAGGAATCTCGTAAACAGCTTCATGCGACTTTACACTTCCGGCTAACGCTTTTTCAACATCGCCACTCTGACGACCTATATATCCGGCACCGCCCGCCAGGTTTTTCTCCGACTTCTTACGAATGGTATCATCGGATTCTATTTCTCCTCCATTAAAATTCCACTCCGGTTGAAGAGCAGATTTACCCTTCATGGCACTCCAAACATTCTTCGCGACAACTGCTACACCCGATATATAGTAGCTGGCATGTTTATACTTTATCTCGTGCACACCTAACACACCCGGTATATGAAGCGCATCGGACGCGCTGAAGTTTTTAATGTCACCACCGAAAACAGGACAACGCTCTATTGCACAATACACCATTCCTTCTATATGAGCATCAATACCAAACTGCGCTGTGCCGTTTACGATTCGTAAATTATCAACTCCCGAAACACTGGTGCCGATAATATTATACTCATTGGGATCCTTTAGTCGCGGAAAATCCGGCCGGATAACCCAACGTGTATTCTGATCGACCAAAGAGCCATAGTTAAATTTTTCATTGGTGTTTTTATGATATATAAAACCATCTTTAGCATAGCAGTCGTCAAGAGAAACGTTCCATCGCTTCGCAGCAATTTCCAGCAGGATCTCACGTGCGACCGCGCCTGCCTTTTGAAGCATTTCCATGTTATTACGAATTGCACTGCTTCCTCCCGTCCACTGGTCACCGAACTTAATGTCATAGGGTGCCTGCTCTACCTGTACCTTCTTCCAATCTACGCAGAGCTCTTCTGCTATAATCATGGGGAAGGATGTCATTACACCTTGACCTATCTCTGGATTTTTAGCCGTAATGATGATGCGATCATCGGTAGTAATTTTTATGAAGGCATTCAGTTCGATTTCCTCGGCAGTAACTTCTTTGTGGGTGTCGCTGGCATTCAATCTAAATCCAATCAACAGTCCCATTCCTGATAAGCACGTGACCTTGATAAAGTCTCGTCTCTTGAGATTCGTAGTAACAGGCATCATGCTATATCTGGTTAATTTTTTCTGCCGCTAATTTTACCGCTTTCATGATGCGCGTATAGGTACCGCAGCGGCAAAGGTTTCCGGCCAGCGCACTCTCAATTTCTTTTTCCGATGGTACAGCATTCCGATTCAACAGCGCAACAGTAGACATAATCTGTCCTGCCTGACAATATCCGCACTGCGGAACATCGCATTCCATCCACGCCTGTTGTACAGGATGCTGCCCTGCAGGTGAAATGCCTTCTATTGTCGTGACTTCCAGTGATCCTATACTTCTTACCGGTACTGAACAGGAACGTATTGCCTTTCCATTTAGTAAAACGGTGCAAGCACCACAAAGTCCCTTACCACATCCAAACTTTGCTCCTGTCAATCCCAGGTCATTTCTTAATAACCACAGCAACGGCATGTCGGGATCTGAATCAACATTGTGTTCTTTCCCATTGATTCGAACTTTGAAGATCATTGGCAATTCGTTTTTTATTTTGAATACAGGTTCGGGTATATATCAGCAATAGCAATGCTCTGCAAAACATGCTCATCAACCAATGTCTAGTTTTTACAACCACGGTCCTGCCGACTAACAACCTGAAATTGCTCCTGTATCGCACGGTGCAACAGACGGAAGTATATATGCACGATTTAAAAAATCCCGGATGTAATTACCTCGATATAGCCCGCATTGTTACATCCCTATATGTGCCAAAGGCGAATCAACATCACTGTCTCATTTGACATGAAAGTTCCCGGCACTTTATTAACTTAGTGAGTATTATGAATACCAGGATCTTCCTCTTCTTCTTCGCAGTTATATTTACTTCTGCGTGTCAGAATAAAGTCCCGAAGCAAGGTTTCATCGAGACGGGTAAATTAAAGATTTACTACGAACGAAAAGGGTCAGGCAACCCAGTGCTGCTGCTTCACGCAGGCTTGCAAGATCATACCATGTGGGCTGCACAAGTGGAGGAACTTCGTTCTAAATATGAACTCATAATGATCGATCTGCCAGCACAAGGCAGCAGTTTCGGATATGACACAACCATTACCCTTGCAGGTATACTCAATACAGTATTGGATCAACTTGAAATTCAGAAGGTCTCCGTTGTAGGTTTATCATACGGTTCATCTTCTGCTGTCGACTTTACCGTGGCGCATCCGGATCGTGTTGATAAGCTTGTTCTCGTTTCTCCCGGATTGACCGGTTGGGAAACCGTGTTAAAACCTGATTCGATAAGCGCCAGACAATTTGCTTTACTGGACAGCGCGTTTACAAAACAAAATGATTCTGTCGCTGCTCAACTGTTCACACGCGTATGGTGCGATGGACCATTCAGAAAAAGTACAGAAGTTGACACCGCAGTACGAAACTATATTTTAAAAACAACCTTCGCCAACCTTACGCAGCACGATGACGATTCATGGGCTGTATTTTCGAAAGTTACCGGGGCGGAAAGCGCGCACACTATAAAGAATCCAACACTCATTGTATACGGGAATCTGGATGTGCCCTTCATTAAAACTGTTTCTCATTTTTACGAC
>CAMLLI010000901.1 GCA_946480685.1 uncultured Flammeovirgaceae bacterium
AACAGTTATCTTTTGCTCACGGCCTCATCCTCGGTAACAGTTTATAATACAACTGAAAATATACTCGGACTGAGCTCTTTCCCATCGTTAAATAACACCGGCGATAAAATTGTTTTGAAGTATAAAAATGGAATAACGATCGACTCAGTTAACTATAGCGATACCTGGTATAAAAGCGATGATAAAAAACAAGGTGGCTGGTCGCTTGAGCTGATCGATCCTTTCAATATATGCAGTGAAGAAAATAATTGGACAGCTTCCGAAGATGAAACAGGAGGCACACCCGGTAAACAGAATTCAGTCTTCGCGAATAAGCCTGATCTTACGGGACCAAAATTACTCTCGGCCGTTCCTGCAAGCACCTCACAAATTCTGTTACTGTTTGATGAAAAATTGTCGAGCAAATTACCGGCTCTAAGCAGCATTGACATTCAACCGGCATTAAGGATTCGCTCAATAGCATTCACGGATGGATCACTCCGGAGTATTGCACTTTTTATACGTGACTCAATTCTATCCAATACACTATATACAGTAACGTTGAAAGATATATATGACTGCAGCGGCAATACGATGCAAAGTAATTTTACTAGTGCTGGGTTTGCACTACCCGAAAATGCCAATGCTCTGGATATTAAAATAAACGAAATCCTCTTTAACCCTCGTCCTACCGGCACTGACTTCATTGAGATTGTTAATACTTCGGACAAATTCCTGAATCTAAAAGACTGGTATCTTTCAACATTTGAAAGTGATAGTATAGGAAAACTATATCCGATTGTTGCCAACGATTTTCTGTTCAAGCCCGGTGCTTACCTTGTACTAACGGAGGACGCTGATATACTATCGGGAGAATATCCACAAACGAAGATAGAGAATGTGCTGGAGGTAAAAGATATACCGGCGATGAGTGACGATGAAGGCTCTGTTGCCCTTCTCACAAACACCAAACTGACTATAGATCACTTTTCGTATTCAAAAGAATATCATTCTGCTTTTATAAAAGACGATGAAGGAGTTTCGCTTGAAAGAATATCTTTTGCGGAACCGACTAACGATGGTAACAACTGGAAATCTGCAAGCACTACAAGCGGTTATGCTACACCCGGATTTATAAATTCAAATTCGCGCGCTGACCAGATTGTCTCATCAGAAGAAGTTGTAGTATCACCGGAAATTTTTGTACCGGGCATCGGCCAACCCGACTTTACAGAGATTCAGTATAAATTTAACCAGGGTGGTTATGTTGCCAACGTAAAAGTGCTGGATGCCAACGGCAGAACGATAAAAGAACTTGCTAACAATGCGCTGCTGGGCACAGAAGGTTTCATTCGCTGGGATGGTGATCGTGATGATGGCGCCAAAGCCAGAATAGGTTACTACATGGTGTGGTTCGAAGTGTTTGATACTTCCGGCACGGTGAAGACTTTCAGAAAAAGACTGGCCGTAGCTTCCCGATTTTAGTTTAAACAAAGCTCTTCCTATATATAGCGCTCATTCTATAGCAGTAGAAAAGTTACTGCTATAGAATTGAGACACTGCTATTTCAGTTGCTTCAGGTATAGCTGAATGGTGTTTTCAAGTCCGAGGTAAAGCGCGTCACAAATCAGAGCGTGTCCTATCGAAACCTCATCCAGAAATGGAATATTCTGCTTTAGAAATTTAAGGTTGTGCAGGTCCAGGTCATGGCCGGCATTTATACCTATACCGCCTTCCTTCGCTATGCGTGCACTTTCTATATAGGGCTTAATGGCAACTTCCTTACTTACCAGAAATTCGCTCGCATAAGGTTCAGTATATAACTCAATTCGATCGGCACCAATTGCTATAGCACCTTCTACCATACGCGGTGACGGATCTACAAATATAGACACACGTGCACCGTGCGATTTTATTTCCTGGCAAATGTCGCGAAGTAGTGAAGCATGTTTTAGTGTGTCCCATCCTGCATTCGAAGTAACGGCATCGGGCGCATCGGGTACCAGTGTTGCTTGTGCAGGTTTGGTCTCGCGTATAATTTTCAAATAACGTTCGTCAGGGTATCCTTCTATATTAAACTCGGTGGTTACTACATCTTTCAATTGTATAACATCGCTATAGCGGATGTGACGTTCGTCTGGCCGCGGATGCACCGTGATACCCTGCGCTCCAAATCGCTCACAGTCAATCGCTGCCTTGATAACATCCGGATTATTTCCTCCTCTGGCATTTCGGAGTGTTGCAATTTTGTTAATATTGACGCTTAGTTTGGTCATGAGTATAGAACGCTTCGGTGGAAAAAATGATCTGCTAAATTTGATTTCGCAAAATAATATTAAAGACAAAAAATTTATGAGCCTCAAACAACAAATTGATAACGACATCAAAAAAGCAATGTTAGCCAAGAACAAAGAAGAGTTGGAAGCATTGCGTAGTATCAAGTCGCTCATCTTGTTGGCTGAAACCGAGAAAGGCGGCAGCGGTGATGTATCTTCTGATGTTGAAAATAAATTGTTGATGAAGGCTGCCAAGCAGCGCAAAGAATCTGCTGATATATTTTCGCAGCAAGGCCGACAAGACCTTGCCGATAAGGAAGTGTTTCAACTTGAAATTATAAATCGCTATTTACCCAAACAGCTTTCTGCTGAAGAGATCGAAGCAGAGGTAAAGAAAGTTATTGTTGAAGTAGGCGCGAAAGGTCCGCAAGACATGGGCAAAGTGATGGGCACTGTTACCAAAAAGCTCGCGGG
>CAMLLI010000902.1 GCA_946480685.1 uncultured Flammeovirgaceae bacterium
CGGAACCATTCCAGGTGGCTGTTGCTTTTCTTTTCATACTATATATAGTTTATGCTTTACGTTTATTATTGTTTTATTAGTCGGATTACTTCGCGAACTTGATCAGCTCCGCATTGAACTTTTCGCGTTCTTCAATAAAGAGACCGTGACCACTGTTTTCGAACGGTACAATAACAGAACCTTTAATACCTGCATTCATTTGCTTTGCCAGGTCAAACGAACAGATCTTGTCTTTCACACCGTGAAATATAGCAGTCGGTATTTTTATTTTAGCAAGTTCCGGACGAAGGTCTGTATCGCGCAATGCAATGAGGCTTTGCGTAGTGGCATAAGGTGATGCTGACAAGTTGATTTCACCTAACCAGTTTGCAAGTCCTTTGGGTACTGCGGTCTCCGAAGCAGCGAAGATGGTACCGAAATTTTCAAGTAACTGCGGACGATTGGTTTCGCTCAGCGCAATCAATTCGTTTACACTTTCTACTGAGAATCCGTACGGATAGTCAGTGCGTTGTGTCCACACCGGTGCAGCAGCACCAAAGAGTACAAGTTTGGCAACGTGCGCGCTGTTGTGACGGGCTACGTAGTGTATGGATATAGCACCACCCATCGAGAAGCCACCCAACGTTGCTTTCTCAATCTTCAATTTATCCAGTATAACCTTGATGTCGTCTGCATATACATCATAGTTATACTTACCGTATGGCTTGTCTGATTTACCGAAGCCGCGCAACGTGATACCGATTACACGAAAACCGTTTTTAACGAGCTCGCTATACTGGTACTCGTACATGGCATCACTTAATGGCCAGCCGTGGATCAATACTACTGGTTTACCTTCACCGAGGTCGGTAACGTGCAACTTAACATTAGGCTCTACTTCTATATACTCACTGCGTCCGGCAGAAGCATTGACACGGGGTTGTGCCCAAGCCTGTGTGAAACTTACCATAGCAAAGACAGCGACCAGCACTGATTTCGCATCGATCATTTTACTTATTGTTTTCATAGTTCGTGTTGTTTTTTATTTAATGTTCAACGACACAAAACTATAGCAACCGGCGAACCTGCGGGATAGACGTTTTTCTACATGAGTTGGACATTTTTCCCTGCGCGGGCTTTGAAGCGCTTTTTTAGCGCTGCCGGAGGCAATTCGGGATTGATTATAAGATTGAGTTCCGATTAACTCACATCAAAGGTAGAAGCCAAATCAAAAATACAACCGGGCAGAACACCTGTAAATAATTACATGAACCAGTTCATGGCTACAAAACAGCGATCTCTTTGTTTATCAGCTTGTGAGGCACAGAATAAATTCATCCAGTCCTTCGCCCTCCGGTACATTAAGCTTCTTCTTCAAACGGTATCGCGATTTTTTGATACTATCGGTGGATATTCCCAATATGGTGGCGGCATCCTGCAACGATATGGCTAAGCGGATAAAGGCTGCAAGACGAAGTTCGGAAGCGGTAACATCAGGATAAAAGTATCGTATGCGGCCGAGGAAACCGGGGTATACTTCTTCGAATGATTTTCTGAATCGATCCCAGTGATCCTCGGTTATAATGTTGTCGAGCAGGATAGCATGAAGGTCGTTGAGCTTGGCCTCGTTCTGCATCGGTATAGCCTTCTTCAGTTCTTCTGCATCCTGTGTAATCTTCTCCAGTAACTCAGACTTCTCTTTCAGATTCTGCACCTGCAGGTTCAATTGCTGTGTATTAAATTCCAGTTGCCGGGATGCAGCCACGAGCCGTTGACTATATAATAACAACCCGATAATCAGAATGCCCGCTATAGCGATTACCACTACATTACGTTTGAACCGCTGATGTTCATACTGCTGTGTTGCTACATTCAGCTGTGCCTGCTTCTTTCCCAGCTGATACGTTGCTTCCAGTTTTGCCAGTTTTTGCGCTCCGTCTTCATGATTGAGAGAATCGCGCATGATGTTATACAACGATTGGTAGTAAAAGGCTTTTTTATAGTCGCGCGCCAGGTATAGCGCCTGTGCCATGCGATTATAATTGTTCATGGTATATATAGTCGACTGTGTGCGCTGACTGAGTTCAAGACCTTTGGCCGCCAGATGTATAGCCTGCTCTGCATTCTTTTCGATCACGTATAGTTCACTCATGGAGCCGTAGATCTCCGAGATGATCTCATCGTTATGCGTTGCTTCAGCTAACACAAAAGCGCGCTGCCGTAACGCAAATGCGTTCTTGTAATCTTTTCCTGCCTGGTGCAGTTCGCTTGTGTTCAACAGGGAGTATACCATCATCGCAGTATCCTTTAAACTCTCTGCCATGGACAGGGATCGTTCGTACAAACGTTGAGCCCGCGTATAGTCTTCTTCCTTCTGACACACCAACCCGATATTAAACCAGGTATTCATGACACAACCTTTGCAACCGAGCTTGTGCCATATCGCCAGCGCTTTGCCATAATACTCGTGTGCCATGGCAAAATTATTTACATCCATGTAAACGCCTCCTATATTACTATACGAACAGGCAACACCATCCTGGTCCTCCAGTTCTTCATAGATACGAAGACAATGCAAGTAATGCTCAATGGCTTTCACGGGGTCGTTCATCAAAACGTAAGTCCAGGCAGCACTGTTGTACGCCATTGCTTCGCCTTCGCTATAACCTATATCTCGCGATAGTTGCTTTGCCTGGTCGGCTGTCAGCAAAGCTTTGTCTTTATTGATGTACTGATATTCGAGACTC
>CAMLLI010000903.1 GCA_946480685.1 uncultured Flammeovirgaceae bacterium
CCGCGTTCGAAGAGATCAACCGTTTTCGTTCCCGGGATAATCGCGAGGCGAAAGAGTTTCCTGCACGGGCTCCGGAGTTTACCAATGTGTTTATTATATACCCGTTCGACAAAATGGGGCCTGAGCAGTTGCGCGACAACGAATATATAGGCATTCAACTGTTTCAGCTTAACCAGTTTTCTTTTTATACACCGCGTACTGATTACCCGCAAAAATTCGTCATTCTGCATCCGGTAACATTCCTCCCTCCTGCGCGCAACACAAGCAGCAAGATGGTCCACAAGGATTTTAATGCGCATCGGTTGCTGCGATCTATTGCCAATAATACATTGCTTAGTAAGCTAACGGAGTATCAACAGGCGCGGCCGGATGAGTATATGATACCGGAGGATGAGCTTCTTAAAAAATTCGCACAGCATCCGCAGTTGATTGAGAACACGCAATTATTACTTGCTAAATGTAGTATAGAATGCAAACTCGGTGAAGACAAAAACAAAAAGTTCTTTCATACCAGTAAGGAAGAAGACTTGCTATACCTCCGCGAAGAAACGCGAAAAGGCTATAAGCGAATGTATGGCGATGATGAAACGATCTGGAATACGCGCATTGAAAAAGAATTATCTATCATCGGCAAAAAAGAGTTTACCGCGTATTACCTCATCACCTACGACCTCATCAACTTTGCCAAACGTAAAGGCTATGATTTTGTAGGACGCGGCAGTGGTGCGAACAGTACCGTTGCGTATTGTCTTGGTATCACGAACGTGAATCCCATTGAGTTGAATTTATACTTTGAACGATTCCTCAACGAAGAACGCGCATCGCCTCCTGATTTCGACATCGACTTTTCGTGGGACAATCGCGATGCCATCTACGACTATATATTCGAGAAGTACGGACAGAATCACGTTTGCCTCCTTGGCACGCACGTTACGTATCAGGGACGATCGATCCTGCGCGAGCTTGGTAAGGTCTTCGGGTTGCCGAAGGAAGAGATCAATGATATCGTAGAGAATCCCAAAGAGAACAACGGACGCGATCACATTAGGGACCTGGTATATAACTATGCAAACTATATTGTTGACAAGGAATTACCAGCCAACATGTCGATTCATGCCGGTGGGGTTCTGATTACCGAGAAGCCTATCTACGCTTATACCGCTACCGATCTTCCCCCTAAAGGCTGCCCGGTGTCACATTTTGAAATGCACAACGCGGAAGACTTTGGTATCTATAAATTTGATATACTCAGTCAGCGGGGACTTGGTCACATCAAGGAAACTATACGCCACGTTAAGCGCAATCAAAATATAGCGGTCGATATAAACCGCTTCGATGATTTCAAGAAGGACGAAAAAATAAAAGACTTGCTGCGCCACAGTCGCGCGATGGGATGTTTCTATGTGGAGTCGCCCGCAATGCGGATGTTACTTGGTAAACTTCAGTGTGATGATTACCTCACGCTGGTGGCTGCGAGTTCGATTATTCGTCCCGGTGTTGCCAGTTCGGGAATGATGCGTGCCTATATTGAACGATACCATACTGTAAAGAATGGCGGGACGTATGAAGCCATTCACCCGAAGATGGATGAGTTGATGGCAGAGACATTCGGAGTGATGGTATACCAGGAAGATGTGATCAAGGTAGCGCACGAGTTTGCCGGACTATCGTTAACCGAAGCCGATGTACTGCGCAGAGGTATGTCGGGTAAATATCGGTCGCGCGAAGAATTTCAGCGCGTGCGCGAACGGTTCTTCACATCGTGCCAGGAACGCGGCTACGAGCAACACATCATCGATCGCGTATGGTTCGAGATTGAAAGTTTCTCGGGGTATTCATTTGCCAAAGGGCACTCGGCCAGTTATGCGGTGGAGAGTTATCAAAGTCTATATTTGAAAGCACATTACCCGCTTGAATTTATGGTGGGTGTTATCAACAACTTCGGAGGATTTTATCGCACGGAATTTTACTTTCACGAAGCTCGCATGAGTGGTGCGGATATACAAGCTCCTTGTATCAACCACAGCGATCACCTCACTACGATTCATGGCGATCGAATCTATGTAGGCTTCGTTCATTTGAAAAGTCTGGAGACAAAAGTTGCTCAATATATACCTGCAGAACGCGAACGCAACGGTGCCTTTAAGAGTCTGGATAATTTTTTACGCAGGGTGCCGTTGGGACTTGAGCAGGTTCGCATTCTGATTCGTCTCGGTTCGTTCCGTTTCACCGGGCGCAGTAAACAACGACTGCTTTGGGAAGCGATGCTATATTTCAGCAACTCAAAAACAAAAAACAAAACGGCAACCGAGCTTTTCGACACCGAACCAAAAGATTACCCGTTGCCGGTGCTCACGCACAATCCGCTTGAAGATATATTTGATGAGATCGAACTGTTAGGCTTCCCGTTGGGTGATCCCTTCCGACTCCTCAAAACAGCCGATCGTGGCGACACGCTGGCGCGCGAACTCCCCGCTAAAAACGGCAAATCGGTATATATTATCGGGTATATGGTAACATCCAAGAACGCCTATACCAAGAGCGGACAACAAATGCATTTTGGTACGTTCTATGATCACCTGGGTGAAGTTTTCGACACGGTTCACTTTCCGGATATCGCGACTAAATATCCATTGCGCGGTCGCGGTTTCTATGCTATTAAAGGAAAGGTAGTCGATGATTTTGGCGTCAGCACCATTGAAGTAACGTGGATGGATAAACT
>CAMLLI010000904.1 GCA_946480685.1 uncultured Flammeovirgaceae bacterium
AAGAACACTGTCCAGTTCCGGTTGAAGCTTTCCTTTGTTTGCTGTGATATAGTCGGCCAGATCTTTTGGTATAGGCGATTGAAATGCTTTGTTCGCAGCATCGCTATAGTCACGCGGAGTATTGAACAATCCCACCTCGTTTTGTACTTGCACCATAATAACGGTCTGCTCTTTTTCATCGATGCTTCGTATATGTTGCATCATGGCGCGAAAGGCGCGTGCGTCTGCCGCAGCCGTTGCGTCACCGAAAGCAGAAAGATGTTGTAACGTATTGCCTTTGGCATCTTTTGCCCGCGGATATTTTTGTGTGTTATTTTTTATCCATGCCGGTGCATACATGGAATAGCCATTCTTCCAGGAAGCAAACCACAGTATAACCAGGTGCAGGTCTTCTTTTCGCGCGCCCATAATCATGCTGTCGAGTAACGTGAAATCAAATTTACCTTCTGCCGGTTCAACAAGTTCCCAATACGCAGCGGCAATAACGGTGTTAAGGTTTTTCGCTTTCATGTTTTTCCAGATGGGGCGCATATACGCAGCACCCGATGTGCTGGAGTTGTGCAGCTCTCCGCCCAGTATCAGAAAAGGTTTACCCTTTACGATAAGCTGTGTAGTCGCTTCCGTTTTTATAAGATGAGGAAAAGCCGGAGACTGCGCTTGTGTGTGGATAATAGCAATGAATGAAAGCAAAAGCGTGAGGTATCTTTTCATTTGTCTGAAGTTAAAGACCAACAGTTAAAATACTATTGCAACGCTCGCAGGCAGGTGTATCAGGTGACGTATTTTTCAGCGCTTCACCCTGACACGTTGCATCTTTTAACAACGTAATCATCAGGATCAGAACTGAAGCAGTTCAGTAAGAATACTACAGGAATTATAGTTGTCGATGGAGATTTGCGAGCTTCTGTCAATCGGCTCCATGAAAGGCTATATAGTGTGACCAGTGAAATCGTTTTGCATGCCTATACATCTTGTTTTCAATTCACGCAGGTATTAACTTACACGATGCCTGCCCTTAAAACGATTTTAATAATTGATGATGATATAGATGATCAGGAGATATTAATAACGGCTATTCAGGAGTTGGATGAGACAATAACGTGCGTGACCGCTTTGAACGGTAAAGAAGGACTGGCGAAGTTGAAGTCGAAGGAAGTAACACCGGCCCTGATCTTTCTTGATCTGAATATGCCAGCCATGAATGGTTTTCAATTCCTGGAACATGTAAAGGAGAACGATGAACTGCGCGAAATTCCGGTTGTTGTCTTTTCTACTTCTTCCAATTCTTCAGATGTGCAACAGACGAGGAGACTGGGTGCTATTGATTTCTTTACAAAGCCCACGAGCTTTCTTAAACTGAAGCAATTATTGATTCCACGGCTTGAGTTTATCCGGTAGGTACAGGTATAATTTTTTTATAAGCCGGGTTGTCCTGGCCTTACGTGAAGACTATACGCAATGGAAAATGCTCTTCGTAAAATTGAAGAAACAGAACAGCGATTCAGAGATCTTCTGAAGGAGGCACCTGTTTCTACTGCGTTGTTAACGGGGCCCGACCTCATTATTGAAATTGCGAACGATATATCGCTTGACCTCTGGGGGCGTGATGCTTCCATCATTGGCAAAAAATTGCTGGAGGCAATGCCCGAAATGGAGTGGCAGCCTGCCTATAAAGAATTACTGAAAGTTTATTCCACCGGCGTTACCTACGAAGGCAAAGAAGTTGTAGCGTACCTGAAGAAGAATAACGTACTGGAAAAGGTATATGTGAATTTTACCTATAAAGCGATTTTTGATTCGCAGGGAAAAGTTACCGGTGTATTTGCTGTCGGGTATGATGTAACAGAACAAGTGATAGCGCGCGAGCGGATCAAGGATGCTGAAGAGCGGGCGCGACTCGCCATTGAGTCGGTTGGCATGGGAACTTTCGATCTGACGTATGAGACAGGCGAGTTGATAACGTCAGCGCGTTTCAGCGAGATCTTCGGCATTACCGGGCCGCGTACGCGCGATGAATATATAGCCTTTGTGCACCCGGAAGACCTCCCGGTATATATGGCCGCACATAAAGCCGCAGCACAAACGGGAGTACTGTTTTACGAACTTCGCATCATTCATCACGATGGAAGTATACATTGGATCCGTCTTAACGGCAAAGTATTCTATAATGACGAAAAGAAACCGGTGCGACTGATCGGCACTGCGTTGGATATAACGGAACAGAAGCTTTCCCAGAAAATGCTCATCGAAAGTGAGAAGCGGTTCCGGACGCTGATCACCGAAACGTCTATGGTAGGCATGGGGCTATATATAGGCCCGGAGATCCGGATTCAGTATGTGAACGATGTAATGATCCGATACTGGGGAAAAGATGAAACTGTTATCGGCAAGACGCTGGAAGAAGCTATCCCCGAATTAAAAGGCCAACCTTTTCTCGACCGCCTTCGCCATGTATATGCTACCGGTGAAACCTATGAAGGTACGGAAGATATAGCACGGCTGGTTGTAGATGGTAAACCGCAGGATTTTTATTTCAACTATATATATAAAGCATTACGCGATTCGGAGGGAAAAATCTATGGTATACATCATATCACCATTGATGTAACCGAGGCCGTGTTGGCGAAAAAGGAGTTAACGGAGCGTGAAATGAATTTTCGTACGCTCATCATGCAGGCTCCGGTTGGTATTTGCATCGTACGGAATAACCCAA
>CAMLLI010000905.1 GCA_946480685.1 uncultured Flammeovirgaceae bacterium
TGCTGGGAGAATTTATTGTGAAGAAGGGCGGAGAGTTTATGAAAGAACTCGTAGCGAAGCGGAATATAGATGTAGAGAATCTCACGTACTTCCTGCCGCATCTTTCATCGCAGTACTTTGCATCACGAATAGCAAAAGAACTTGAAGTTCTGAATCTGAATATACCATCGTCCAAGTGGTTCACAAATTTAACGTGGGTTGGCAACGTAGGGGCGGCATCTCCCCTGCTGATGCTGGAGGAACTATTTAACTCTGGTCGTGTGAAGAAGGGCGATACAATCTGGATGATGATTCCGGAAAGTGCCCGTTTCAATTACGGCTATGTAATGCTCACGGTAGTATAACCGGCAGCCGTAATGTCTCATCGTTAACTGTTATCGTTATTCGTTTTTTTAACTGTTAACAGTAAACGATTAACAGATAACAGTTAATATTATATCCCAAAAGACAACGGCTATGAAGCAGGAACAAGTACCCCAGGACCAGGAGAACCTCAACGAAGGCAAGCTGGCCAAGCTATACTACGCTACCGATGACAAGGGCAACTATGTTAAAGTAAATAGTATTGGCTGGGAACCCGAAACGGTTGCCATGCAACAAGCCTGGGATGTAGTTAACGATGAAGTTGAGACCGCGCGCCTGAAAGTAATTGAAGGCAAAGCGAGCCCGTTGCTCTACTGGATCAAAAAGAATATAATGACCACCGGTATGGTGGCTGCCTACGCTTCTACTTTTGGATTTCTGGTTCGCCTGCACTGCAAGCCTTACTTCTTTAACAGGCTTAGCAAAAAGCAACTTGAAAAATACGCCTATACATTCCGCATCTCTGTTGAAGAATTAACTGATATCGAAAGACTCAAAAAAAATGACCGTTAATTTCGACCATAAACAATCTGCTCACTGCGAGAGTGGTGTTGTGTCAAACCTGCTTCGTTTCCACGGAATGGATTTCGATGAGCCTATGGTATTTGGTATAGGCTCCGGACTGTTCTTTACATATTTACCCTTTGTGCGTGTAAATGGTATACCGGGCGTTGCGTATCGTATCTGGCCTGGACAAATTTTCAAACGCTTTTCCGATCGCATCGGAATAAAAATAGAACGCAAAAAGTTTTCGAATCCGGCGAAGGCCATGGACGAACTTGATCGCATGCTGGATAAAGGTCAGCCTGTCGGTATGCTTACATCTGTGTTCTTCCTCGATTATTTACCTGCTGCCTATCGTTTCCATTTTAATGCGCATAACATTATTGTTTTTGGAAAAGAGAACGGCCGCTACCTGGTGAGCGACCCGGTAATGGAAAACACTACAGACATTTCATACGAAGACCTGGCGCGTGCACGCTTTGCCAAAGGTATGCCGGAGCCAAGCGGGCGTATGTACTATCCGTTGCGTGTACCAGGTGAATATAGTGTTGAGAAAGCACTATGGACTGGTATAAAACAAACCAGCGATCACATGACGCGTATACCCATGCCGTTGGTGGGCACCAAAGGAATGAAATACCTGGCCGGCAGAATGCGCAAGTGGCCTGAACGCATTGGCGACCGTAAAGCGATACTCTGGCTCGGTAATCTTATTCGCATGCAGGAGGAGATCGGTACCGGTGGCGCAGGTTTCCGTTTCATATATGCAGCGTTCCTCGATCAGGCCGGTCATAAACTGAACAACGAGAAGCTGATCGATCTTTCGAAACAGCTTACGAAGAACGGTGACAAGCTTCGCGACTTCGCATACTATGCAGGCCGCGTATGCAAGAACCGTAAGTCTGATACCAAAACATTTGCTGAGTTAGGCGATATACTCGAAGAGTGTTCACAACAGGAGCAGGCTATATTTAGTGAACTATACGAAGTGAGCAGGTCCAAATGAGCACAAGTGCAGTTCACCTCATCGATCTCACGAAGCAGTATCCTCAAAGCACCAAACCCGCTGTTTCCAATTTAACCCTTCATATACCCGAAGGAGCAGTATATGGTTTGCTCGGTCCGAACGGAGCCGGTAAATCTACTACGGTAATGATGCTCTGCGGTTTGATGCGTCCGGATGCCGGCACCGTAAATGTGCTCGGCATGGATATGCAGACGCAGAGTATTGAGATCCGAAAAAAAATTGGCGTTGCCTCACAGGATATAGCGCTCTTTCCTACGCTTACAGCATACGAAAATCTTTTTTACTTCGGTCGCATGTATGGCATGTCGGGGTCGATGATCCGACAGCAGATCGATAAATATTTACATGTATTCGGACTCACAGAGAAGTCTAAAAAAATTGTCCATACTTTCTCAGGTGGTATGAAGAGGCGTCTCAACCTGATGGCGGCATTATTACATCAACCCAAACTGGTTATACTCGATGAGCCAACGGCCGGGGTAGACGTACAATCAAGAAATATGATTCTTGATTTTCTGATGCACCTCAAAAGTGAAGGCACTACGATTATATACTCTTCGCACGTGCTGGAAGAAGCCGAACGCATTTGCTCACACCTCGGTGTAATTGACGAAGGAAAACTTATTACCGAAGGCACGCTTGTGGACATTATGAATACACATTCTGACTGCCAAAGCCTGGAGCAATTATTTTTGAAGCTAACCGGTAAAAATATTCGCGATTGAAAACACTGGCTACTATATACAAAGAGTTTCTGTTGTTGGTACGTGACCCGGGCGGACTCTCGTTGATCTTCATCATGCCGCTCGCACTGGTTAT
>CAMLLI010000906.1 GCA_946480685.1 uncultured Flammeovirgaceae bacterium
TCTCTGGATCGGCTGTTCCGACAGCCGTGTACCTGCGAACGAAGTAACAGGCACTGAGCCGGGAGATATATTTGTACATCGCAATGTTGCCAACCTGGTGGTGCATACTGACCTGAACCTGTTAAGTGTATTGCAATACGCTGTGCAGGTGCTGAAAGTTAAGACCATTATTGTATGCGGCCATTACGGCTGCGGTGGTGTTAAGGCTGCGATGACAAACAACGACTATGGTCTTATCAACAAGTGGCTGCGTAACATTAAAGATACTTATCGCATTCACCGCCAGGAGCTTGAAGCAATCGAGAACTTCGATGCCCGGGCTGATCGGTTAGTGGAGCTGAACGTGATCGAGCAATGCACGAACCTGGCCAAGACTTCGATCGTGCAGCGCGCATGGAAGGGCGAACAACGTCCGATTATTCTCGGGTGGGTATACCACATCGACAATGGTCTGATCGACCAGGTTTGCCGTGTCGATCATACCTGCGATATTGATCCGATCTATCGCTATATCATTGAATAATAATCAAGTTATCAGCTAGTTATTAATATTCCTGAGGGGCCCGGTGTTTATAGAACATTGGGCCCTTATTTTTGATGCTTGCCCCTACTCGTCTATATTTGCGCCACGATTAAAAGATGAAAAAGAATTTTGTAGAAGAACTGCGCTGGCGCGGAATGGTGCATGACCTCATGCCGGGTACGGAAGAACAACTGGGTAAAGAAGTTACTTCGGGATATATAGGTTTTGATCCAACGGCAGACTCCCTGCACATCGGTCACCTGGTGCAGATCATGACACTCGTTCACTTTCAACGCTGCGGCCACAAGCCTGTAGCCTTGGTGGGTGGTGCCACCGGTATGGTGGGCGATCCTTCCGGTAAATCTGCTGAACGAAATTTACTCTCCGAAGATATTCTGCAGCACAACGTGGCGTGTGTACGCAGGCAACTGGAAAGCTTCCTCGACTTTACCGGAGAGAATGGAGCGGAGCTCGTAAACAACTACGACTGGTTCAAAGATTTTAAACTGCTTGAGTTTATTCGTGATGTTGGTAAACACATTACAGTAAACTATATGATGGCGAAAGATTCCGTGAAGAAACGCCTGGAGACAGGTTTATCATTTACTGAATTTACATACCAGCTGGTGCAGGGCTATGACTTCTACTGGCTGTTCGAGAACAAGAACTGCAAGTTGCAGATGGGCGGCTCTGATCAATGGGGAAATATAGTTACCGGTACAGAACTCATCAGACGTAAATCCAACGGTGATGCTTTTGCATTAACAACCAAGCTTATCACCAAAGCAGACGGAACCAAGTTCGGTAAAACAGAAGGTGGTAACGTATGGCTAGATCCGAAGAAGACATCGCCTTATAAATTCTACCAATACTGGCTCAATGTATCCGATGCTGATTCGCCTAACTTTATACGCATATTTACTTTAAAGAGTAAAGATGAGATTGAAGCACTGGAACTTGAAAACAGCACGCGTACCGGAACGCTCCAGAGAGCGTTGGCGGAAGATATAACAGCACGCGTACATGGTGAAGATAAACTGAAGCGTGCCCAGGTTACAACCAGTATACTTTTCGGTTCTTCCTTCGAAGACTTCAAGAAACTGTCCGGTGAGGAGATTGAAGATGCGTTTGATGAAAGTATAACCTTTACAGTGGATAAAAGTATATTTAGCGATAATGTTGACCCGATCGGTTTGCTGGGTGAGAAAACGCAGATATATACTTCCAAAGGTGAAGCACGTAAAGCGATACAGGGTAATGGTGTAAGCATCAACAAAGAGAAGATCAATCTCGAACGCAAGCTTACTGCTGAGGATTTACTCTATGGCAAATATTTACTTGCACAGAAAGGGAAGAAAAATTACTATCTGATCAAAGTGAGCTAAGCTTTAACTGAATTTCACTCCCGGTGACAATTGAGTTTAAACCATGCAGCGCTTCTGATCTTGAAACGCTTGTTACGATCCGAATCGCTGCGATGAAAGAGAGCCTCGAAAATATAGGCCGCTTTGATCCGCAGCGTGCAAGAGAACGACTGGTAGAAAATTTCAGACCTGGCGACACAGTACTTGTTATTGCCGAAGGAAAGGTGATCGGGTTCTACGCAACGCTGCAACAAGAGCATTCGCTGAAGCTTGAACACCTCTATATTCTCCCCGCGTATCAGGGACATGGTATAGGACGTATAGCACTTGATCGTGTGAAAGATAAAGCACGCGAAAGTTCTCAGGAGATCATACTCGCTGCCTTGAAAGGCAGTAAAGCAAATCTCTTCTATACCCGAAACGGATTTATACAATACGGAGAAGAACCGTTTGACAATCTTTATCGGTGGAGCTCTTCGATATAGTCCAAAAGAAAGCTGCTCATGAAGCAGCTTTTTTTGTTAGCAAGCTATAGGATATAGCTATACTATAATTTCGTGATTACTTACCAAGCTTGATAAGTTTGTAGCCCAGTGATATTTGCCACACCTGGTTCTTAACATCCTGAGAAGCAGGATCGTTGTCGTCAATTTTACTTAAGCCAAGGTTGTAGCGGGCGTCCAGCGTCAAACCAAACGGAAGATCCCAGCCTGCACCCAACGCAAGACTTACATCAGAACCTTTCAGGCGGTCTTTAACATCCTGTGTTGTTTTTATACCGCTGGCGTTCAGCTCATCACGTTCAGCTTTGGTAACAAAACCAAA
>CAMLLI010000907.1 GCA_946480685.1 uncultured Flammeovirgaceae bacterium
GCCGCCAGCGATACATATTTTACTACCGGAAAAAGCAATGAGACATTTGCCCTCGTGAGACTGGCGGAAGGTAAAGCTATACCGACAACTGTATCATGGACAGGAAATATACCTCGTAACGGAACGCGCATGAAGTTACTGGCCACTGGTGAAACTGTAAAGTGGAAAAAGGATGGTGATAAAGTAACGGTAACACTGCCGGCTGCTTTTCTTAAAAAGAATAAAGTGTATGCAGCACTGGCGTTTTCATTTCAGAAATAGCATACCTGAAAAGGAAAGAGTATAATCTCGTCACCGAACTCCGGAATAGTCTTCCGGAGTTTTTTGTTTTTGGAAACCGACACATTTGCCTTGCTTGCCGCAATAACCCAATCGTGCCTATATTGTATGATACTTTCAGTCCATATTGCAGTTGACTGGCACGGATGGACCGAACCGAGTAACCTGAAACAAAGCGATGAGTAAACCGAAAAATATTCTCGTGCACACAACGGGGTGGGTACTCTTTCTGGTTATTCCGATCCTGTTTTCACCGGCACCGGGCCTTTCGATGGATATGTTCAGCAAAGGTTATATGCAACGTGAGCTGGTAGCATGCGCGCTGCTGATCGGCTATTTCTATCTCAATACAAATATACTGTTGCAGCAGTTTTACTTTAACGGGAAGTATACACTATATATACTGGTGATCATCGGGTGCTTTATAGTGACCACCCTGGTGCCCTTCCTGTTGTTTCAGATTAATCCGCCTCCGCCTCCTGGTGGTGTTGGCCCTATGCCGCGTAAACCAGAAGAAGGATCGATACTATTTGAGTTTGGACACAACCTCTTTCGGTTTTCAGTGGTAACATTTGTTTCGCTGACACTAAAGATCAGCAACCGGTGGAAACAGGCCGAACAGGAAAAACTGAATGCAGAGCTTTCGTATCTCAAGGCGCAGATCAATCCGCATTTTCTCTTCAATACATTGAATAGTATTTATTCACTGACGATTCAGAAGTCTGATGTTGCGCCCGATGCCATTGTAAAGTTATCGTCCATGATGCGTTACGTGGTGAGTGAATCTAATCGCGATTTTGTACCACTCGATAAAGAACTTGGTTATATTCGTAATTATGTAGAGCTGCAGCAACTACGGTTTGGCGAGGCTGTGCAGTTATTGTTCTTTGTGCATGGTAATGCCGGCAGCAGTAAGATTGCTCCGTTAATTCTTATTCCGTTTGTTGAAAATGCTTTCAAGCATGGTATAAATGCGGAGGATAGTTCGTGTATAAAGATATCAATTGATATTGATGGTAATGAATTGAGACTTGAGGTTTTTAACAACAAGGTGTTCGTTCGGAGAGAAGAGGAGAGGAGTGGACTGGGTATAGAGAATACACGCGGCAGGTTGCAGTTGCTATACCCTGACAGACATAGTCTGGTAATTACTGATACCGAAGAAAGCTTTTCTGTTTTATTAACGATACGGTTAACATGATAAAAGCCATTGCTATAGATGACGAGCCGCCTGCATTGCAGGTGATTGAAACCTTTTGTCGCGAGGTTGATTTTATCTCGTTGGAGAAAACGTTTAACAAGCCCAACGAGGCGCTTAAATATATAGGTAAATTTCCGGTCGATCTGCTTTTCCTCGACATCAACATGCCTTCGCTGAGTGGTATAGATCTATATAAGGAAGTAAAGCAAAATACGATGGTGATCTTTACCACAGCCTATAGCGAATATGCCGTGGAAGGATTTAACCTGAGTGCTATAGATTACCTGCTGAAGCCGTTTACCTTCGATCGTTTTTTTCAGGCTGTTTCAAAAGCAGAAGAGTATCATAATCATATACATCAAAAGAGTAAACCGGAGCATCAACATCTTTTTATTCGTGCGGATTATAGTCTCATCAAGATCAATATAGCCGACATTCTTTTTATAGAAGGACTAGACGATTACCTGCGCATTCACCTTCAAAATCAAAAACCGGTTGTTGCCCGTATGACATTAAAGGTTATGCTCGAGAAACTTCCGGCCCAGGCTTTTGTGCGTGTCCATCGTTCCTATATTGTTGCTTTCAACCGTATCGAACACATTCGTAACAAGATTATTACTGTAGCGGGCGAGGAAATTCCGATCGGCACCAGCTATGAAAAAGCTTTCTTTGAAGCCTTTGAAGGAAAACAGTAACCGCCCGGGTAGCGTGTTCCAAAGTCCCCATAATCACGTCCTTTTTCCGGTTTTCGTATTTTTTGCGGTAGCTTGAATTACCACGGTGTACTGTATATGTAGGGTTTTGATAATAATTTCCGTTGAATTTATTATTAAATTATCCGAAAATTGGCCCCCGATTCACCCTCGAGCGTTTGTATATAAATAGTCACCATACCGATGAAGAATTGTTGCGCATGTTGCGCGAAGGCAGTAAAGATGCGTTCGAAGCAATCTTTAACCGGTATTGGAATAGTTTATATCGCATAGCCTATGCGCGACTGAAGTCGCATGAGGATGCCGAGGAAATCGTTCAGGAGTTATTGGCTTCACTGTGGAAAAAACGTTCTGAGTTACTGATAAACAATCTTGATCAATACTTATTTGTATCGGTAAAGCGCAGGGTAATCAGCGCTATACGGCAGCGTATCACACATGAAAAATATTGGGAGTACTATAAACACTTCCTTCCCGAAGGCACTACTATTACTGAGGAAGTTGTTGAGT
>CAMLLI010000908.1 GCA_946480685.1 uncultured Flammeovirgaceae bacterium
GTCTTTATGTGTTGCAGCAATAATTCGAACGTCCAGTTTAATTACCTGGTTGCCACCGATTCTGGTGATCTCACGTTCTTGTAAAACACGAAGTAATTTTGCCTGCAGGTTCGGATCCATCTCACCGATCTCATCGAGAAAAATAGTACCGCCTTCGGCTTCTTCAAACTTTCCGATCCTGCGCGTAACGGCCCCGGTAAATGCGCCTTTCTCATGACCGAAGAGTTCGCTTTCAATCAGGTCGCGAGGTATAGCAGCAATGTTTACGGCTACAAAAGGTTTGTTCTTGCGCTTCGAGTTATAGTGTACAGCTTTGGCAACAAGTTCTTTTCCCGTACCGGTTTCACCGGAGATACTCACAGATATATTTGTCTGAACTGCTTTTTCGAGCAGCGAGAATACACGTTTAATCGCAGGACTTGTACCTACGATGCTCTTTTCGAAAGTATATTTTTCGGAGATCTCTTTCTTCAGGTGATCGATCTCTTTGATGAGTGATGTACGGTTACGCGCGTTGTTGATTGAGTTCAGAAGCCTGTCCTTCGTCTCATGATCTTTCGCGATATAGTCGTAAGCACCGAGCTTCAGGAGTTCCACCGCAGTATGTATCTTTTCCTGTGCCGATACAATGATCACGTTGATGTTGGGATCATGACTGCGTATCTGGCTCAATACTTTTTCGCCCGGCATATCGGGTAACGAATAGTCGAGGGTAATAACCGCCGGGTTCTTGTAGAGGTTCGCCAGACAATCCTTGCCCGAGGTATAGAACTGAACTTCGTAATCCGGGTTGAGCTCAAGCACATACTTCAGAAACTTGGTATATGCCGGATCGTCTTCGACAACAAATATCTTAACGGGATCTTTCTCGTACATGCGCTGGGGTTTGAAAAGTAAATATAAAGGTATGACGGCCATTAGCCAAGCAGTTGCAGGGGCAGCCAGGGCCGTGATAAGTCTTAATCATTTCAGTCAACATCTCGCTATTCAATGACACGTTGGTAAAAAATCTATTCATGTTACTCCGCCAGGTGATGGTACGTTTTTCCTCATCGTGTACCAATATAAAAAATGATAATAGGTAATGTTAAAAAAAGTTTGACGGATTACCGTGCGCATGTATGAATTTTATTGTCTTAAAAGTTTATCAACTTGAAATAATCTGCTTACTTTCGATAGCGAAGCATAGCATACATGATACCGGAATTCCAGACATTAACCGATAGTGAAACTGAACTGATGCTGAAGGCACCCATATTGGTTTGCATTCTTATAGCAGGTGCCGATGGCGACATCGACCGGAAGGAAATAAAGGAAGCGATCGCGATTGTTCGCAAGGAGAAAAAGAATCACACACTACTCTCCGGATTCTTTCGCGAGATGGCAGAGGATTTTGAAGACAAGATCAAGATACTCATTCAAAGTTACCCGTTCGAATTGTCCAAAAGAACTCCCATGATCATTGAAGAGTTGAAGAACCTGAACGTGCTCTGGAAAAAAATCGATCCTGAATTTTCAATCGCTTACTACGAAATGTTGAGGAGTATATCCGAACGAATTGCTTCTTCATCGGGCGGACTTTGGGGAATAAAAACCGTAGGCTCCGAAGAGGCGCAGTATCTTCACCTGCCCATGATCAACGATCCTGCTAAAAAATAATTTGCTTTTGCTTTTTACTTGATGATCGTTACCGGACAATTTACATCTTTGTACCGGCCTTTTCTTTTTGCCATAACGTATGTCGTCATCACAATCTTCGCTGTTTGGAAGTTCGGTTATACCGTTCCGACTGGTGTTTCTAATGTGGGCTTCTTTCTATCTTGAATATGTTTTTGGTTTACCGATAAGCTGGTATGGTATTGAGCCGCGAACTTTTCACGGATTGATCGGCATCTTTACCGCTCCGCTTATTCATGGCGATCTGTTACACCTTATCTCCAATACTATACCGATGCTCTTTTTAGGATCGGTGCTCTTTTTCTTTTACGGTAAAATAGGAGGGCAGGTATTTTTTCGTTCGTACTTCTGGACAAACATTCTTGTATGGTTGTTCGCGCGCCCGGCCAATCACATTGGTGCCAGTGGTGTAGTATATGGACTCGCATTCTTCCTGATATCATTCGGCTTTTTCAGACGCGACTTTCTTTCCATCATCATATCCGCTATCGTGTTGTTGCTATACGGAGGTGTGTTCTACGGTGTGCTTCCTACCGACCCGCATATATCGTGGGAGTCTCACTTTGCCGGGGCACTGGTCGGCATCACCACGGCGGTTGCGTTCAGCAAGCAGAAGAACGTGAATTAAATCACGTTCATGCGATTGCCTTAGACGTTGTGCGTGAATGAATTAGCGATCAGCCAACGCTTCTTGTTAAAATCAAAAAGTATTCGTTTCGCATCTTGATTTTTATTTGATATTTGCGCCTCCGGAAATTTAGTGTGCCATGGATGCAAACGTGAAAAAGATACTGGCTGACCTCAAGAGCAGAAAATATGCACCTGTTTACTTTCTGCAGGGAGAGGAGACTTTCTACATCGATGTTATTGCCGACTATATAGAAGCAAATGTACTTGCCGAAGCTGAGAAGGGATTTAACCAGGTAGTGGTATATGGTAAAGATGCTGCCATGGCTACCATCCTTACACATGCGCGCAGGTTCCCCATGATGGCCGAGCGACAAGTTGTAATTGTAAAGGAAG
>CAMLLI010000909.1 GCA_946480685.1 uncultured Flammeovirgaceae bacterium
ACGATTCCGTTACGATACGTTTTACTTGTTTAAAAATATTGATGGTAAAGCTGCGCGCAGCGTTAGCTGCAAGCTGTTGGTGTCTTTGTCCAGCAGCTGGCAGCCAGAAGCCAGCTGCCATTTCTCACAGCTCGCAGCTAATTTACTGCGCAAGTTTCCACCAGCTCGCAGGTATAGCAGCAGGCTTATCGCCTGGCAGACTATATTTCAGATCGAGGGTAAAGCCGCCACCGCCTTCTACGAAGTCGAGTTCGAAACGGTGTGGTCCTTTGTCAAGCGCTACGCCACCACTTTTTTGCAACGGAGCGTGCATGCCGTCATTGTCGACAACCAACCGGTCGTCTATGCGCAGAACACCACCGTCATCGCAGGTGAAGTAGAAGTTGTAAATGCCTTGCTGGGGTACATCTATATAGCCTCTGTATTTCAAACCGAAACTACCTTTACCAATTTTTTCAGGCACTACTATATCTGTAACTGTAAGCGTTGTGTCGGCATCGGCTTTTATCTTCTGGGTGTTCTTGAAGAAACCTTCGTAGAATGATAACTGCAGACCATTGGTAACTTCTTTCACGGCTTGTGCCGGAGAATAATTCTGTTGTTCGTACAGAATAGTATATACATCGCCTCTGCGTCCTTCTTTGGTAAAGGCTGCAAGTTTTATCGTCACCGGTTTATCGATGGTAAGCGGTTCGTTCAATGCTGCAGACTCAAGTGTCGGTTGTGTACCATCGGTAGTATAGTGAAGCGATAAATCTTTTACCGGTGGCTTCACATCCAGCACAGCCTTGTCAACAAATACATTTCGTTCGGTAAAACCATCGAGGTCAGGCAAACGATACGCGACATTTAACCGGTCAAGTCGTTCGTAATGATAGGAGAGACGTGACAGGTAGCTGTCGTACTGATTGCGATTATTCCATAGCACTTCGCTGAGAGCCGTCATGCGAGGCATGATCATATAGTCTGCGCGAGTCTCGGTCGGTATATATTCGGTCCAGGTGTTCGCTTGTGCGCCCATAATGTTACTCGCAGCAAGTGAATCAAGTCCTTTCGGTATCGGACTGAAGTGATATACATTATAGATCGAATGCTTGTCGGGCTGTGAATCAAAATATAGCGGGTTCCCCGGAGTCATGATTACTTTGTTGCCATTCTTCGCAGCAGTTACAGGTGCTTCGGGCACCCATGCGCGCCAGTACATCACAATGGCCGAAGGTGTTACGCCTCCTTCGAGTATCTCATCCCATCCAATCAGTTTCTTGCCGTGTGCATTAAAGAATTTCTCCATGCGTTTTACAAAGTAACTTTGCAGGGCATTCAGATCTTTGAGACCTTCTCTCTTCATCAATACTTTGCAGGCATCCGATTGTCCCCAGGTAGTTTTCTCCACTTCGTCAGCACCGAGGTGTATATAGGTAGAAGGGAACAGTTCGAAGATTTCAGTAAATACATCTTCCGCAAACTTATAAGTCTCTTCGTTACACGGACAGATCGGTGTAGAGAACAACTTGCCCCAGGCTGCATTACCGGTACACGCCAGTTGAGGATACTCGCGTATAGCTGCCATCATGTGTCCAGGCATATCAATCTCCGGAATAATATCGATGTGACGTTCGGCAGCAAATGCAATAATGCCACGCATTTCTTCCTGCGTATAAAATCCTCCGTATACTGTTTTGCCATCGCGTTGTTTGATGTGCTTCGGATCGATAATGAAATCCGGATTATCGTTAGCACGCTTCATACAAACTGAATCCTGGTTGTTGAATTCACGCCATGCACCGTTCTCAGTTAACTTGGGATACTTCTTGATCTCAATGCGCCATCCCTGGTCATCGGTAAGATGCAAATGAAGCTTGTTGAATTTATACAGCGCGAGGAGGTCTATAAATTTCTTCAGGTAATCGATCGAGAAGAAATGTCTCGATACATCGAGGTGCATGCCGCGCCAGTCATATTTAGGGAAATCCGTAATAGAAGTATTCGGAATTTTTACAGTGGCTGAAGCCGCACCGTTGCCTTCAATTTCGGCCGGCAATAATTGACGCAGCGTTTCGATAGCACGAAATATACCTGTACCCGTCTTGGCTTTTATTCTGATGTTACTGTTCGTGACGTCAAGCGTATACGCTTCTGCATGCGTCAGCGTAGTATCGGTTACAAGCTCAAAGGTGTTGTCACCAGCATCGGTCGTTACAGCATGCGTCTTTCCGGTAGCCTGCTTTAACAAAGCCTGCAGTAATTTTACTTCCGGTTCGAACGATCCGTGCGCAACAATTTTGGTTTCTTCCGAGAGCGTAAAATTTCCATCATGCGCAGCCAGCGTCTGCGGATAAGGTATAAGTGCATACCGTTTATTTACATCCGCATCGGGCCCTTTTTCATCGTTACAGGCAAATACTACAAAGGCAAGCGAGAACGCCAGCGCTACAGGTACCAGGTGTTTCATCGAGAACAATTTTTACTTTTTTCAAGGAGGTCAACAACAGGAAGACCAAACAATTCCAAAACCGGTAAACCGGAATCGGCCGCGATTCTAATACAAGCAAAAGAAAATAATTCACAGTTTTATACAGGTGGTTAAATGGTAAAGAGATTGCATGCAATCATGTAAGGTGTGCGCAGTGTGTACGCCATTTCGAGCGAGCTGAGTGTGCTATAGCATGCGCGTCTCCCGCGAGAAACCCCC
>CAMLLI010000910.1 GCA_946480685.1 uncultured Flammeovirgaceae bacterium
TGCAGATTCTACGGGAGAGAATGTGGATGATAAATTTATCCGGAAGGTGATGAGCATTATTGAAGCAAATATAGCCAACGCAGATTTCAGTGTCGAGATGTTGAGTGAAGAAGTCGGCATGAGCTCTACGCATTTATACCGCAAGCTTAAATCAACAACACAACTTTCTCCCAACGACATCATTCGCAAATACAGAATCAAAAAAGCATCGCTATTGCTCGGCAACAAAGAAGGCAACATTTCAGAGATCATGTATGAAGTAGGGTTTTCGAATCTCTCCTATTTCTCGAAGTGTTTTCGTGCCGAGTTTGGTGTTACTCCGAAAGAGTATCAGCAAAAAGTGAGTAAGAGTTCTATTGAGATTGGTTCGGTTAATCCGGCTGATCTTAGTAATCTGTCTGAGCAGGATTCTAAGGAATAAATATATACTTCATCGGTGTAACTACTCCGGCTGAAGATCGCCACTGGTCTTCTGAACAAACTCCGATGGCGTTACACCAAAGAGTTTTTTGAAACACTCCCGGAAATATTTCAGATCTGTAAAACCAACTTCGTAGGTAACTTCAGCAATGGTGAGTTGATTTTGTTCGAGTAACTGCGCGGCTCGTTTCAGACGAATCACACGTATAAATTCATTCGCAGATTGCCCGGTAAGTGCTTTCAACTTTCGGTATAGCTGTGTTCGGCTCATGCCAACATCGCGCCCCAAATCATCTACAGCATAATCGGGATTGCTCATATTCTTCTCGATGCTCTCCAGTGCCTGCTGTACAAACGATTCGTCTGCAGAAGTAAGTGTAACACGTTTCGGTTCAATGTGCAATACTTCATTATCGCAGAACATCTTGCGCATCCGTTCGCGCATGCGCATCAGGTTGCGTACTTTTAACTGAAGCACTTTCGGGTTGAACGGCTTGGTGATATAGTCATCCGCACCCGTCTCCAGTCCTTCCACCTTAAAGATCAAAGACGTTCGTGCCGTGAGAAGTATAACGGGTATATGCGATGTCTTTACATTCATCTTCAACTGCGTACATAATGTGATGCCATCCATCACCGGCATCATCACATCGCTGATCACGAGGTCCGGCATTTCCTCCAACGCCATATCCAGTGCTTCCTTACCTTCAGATGCCTGTAGTATACTATACGTTCCTTCAAAGATCGACTTGATATAAGCCCGCACCTCATCGTTATCTTCCACTACTAAAAGCTTTGGCAGATCTTTCAGCGCATCACTCGCGTCAGGTTCATTTTCAGGTATATATAGCGGATCGGGTGTAAGCACCGGGTATCGATCCATTGTCTCAATATCCTTTGATACAGGCGACAACTCCGATGCATCAAAATGTGCTGAGCCCTTCGGCAGGGTTATGGTAAAACGTGTATAGGAGTTTTCTTCACTCGCTACGGTTAATGTACCGTGATGCATATCCACCAGGCTCTTTGCTAATGCCAGCCCTATACCGGTTCCGGTATGACTTTTATCTTCATCGTAACTGAAGAACGTTTGAAATATACTATCGAAATGTTCACGCTTTATTCCCTTGCCAGTATCTTGTACGGTGATCATCACATCATCGGTACCTTCAATAACCTGCATTACAATTTTACCACCTTCAGGCGTGTGCTTGAAGGCATTGGACAACAGGTTGAACATGATCTTCTCAAACTGATCGCGGTCGAACCACACTTTTACAATGTTGGAAGATGCATAGAATGAAAAGTCGATCTTCATCTGCTCGGCCAGTGTGTCGAACGAGAGTTTTACTTCCTTTACAAACTTGATGATGTTGCCTTCGGATACTTCGAGTTTGAGATTACCGGATTCTGCCTTGCGAAAGTCAAGCAGCTGATTTACCAGACGCAGCAAGCGTTGCGCATTTGAATTTATATTCAGCAGCTGATCGCGTACGTCTTTACCGCCCTCACCGCGATCGAGTAAACTTTGCGATGGCCCTAGTATAAGCGTAAGCGGTGTGCGAAACTCGTGCGATATATTGGTGAAGAATTGCAGCTTGGCATAGTTCAGTTTCTCCATATTCTCACGCTGCAGTCGTTCGAGTTTAAGATCGTGCTTGAAGTTGGCACGCATCAATACCAGCATGCGAAACAAATGCAGCAGCGCCAGGGCCAGTACTACATATATAATTCGTGCCCAGATGCTTTTCCACCACGGTGGGTTGATAATGAGTTTTACTGTACTGATCTGTTCATCCCAAACACCTTCGTTGTTGGCTGCTTTTACCTTAAAGGTATATTCACCTCCGTTCAGGTTGGTATAGTTTGCATAGCGTCTTGAGGCATTGGTATAGTTCCAGTCTTTGTCAAAACCTTCCAGCATGTAGGCATACCGTGTTTTTTCAGGAGCGGCATAATCGAGTGCCGTAAATTCAAAGGAGATCGAATTCTCGTTATACTTCAGTGCTACGCGATCCATAGCGGCCAGTGGTTTATTCAGAATCACGCGACCATCAAAGGGTTGTCCAAAAGGTACGGAGCGATTGAATATCTGAAAATCATTTACCACCACCTTCGGGAAATTCGGATTGGTAACAACACCGTTGGGGTTTATGATGTTGAAGCCTTCTGATCCGCCAAAGAGTAAACGCCCTGCCTCATCTTTGAAACTTACATTGTTATAAAAGAATCCTCCCTGAATGCGGTCGTGATGATCATAGTGTTTTAC
>CAMLLI010000911.1 GCA_946480685.1 uncultured Flammeovirgaceae bacterium
CATAATCAGTTTATCGTTGCTGAGTTTTACTGTATATCCTGTGGCGAGTTCATCGCTATAATATTGGCCAACGAAGTCTTTCAGGTTGGAGGTATATTTTTCAGTCTTTGTAGTTGCTATGGCCGGTGGAGGATTGTTTGCCTCGAGTTCTGTAAATTGATCTTTCAGATAGAATTCTACAATCTTGAGTCCTGTTCCCAGAATGTCGTAGTGCTCATCATTACTCAGGGCGATGATGGAAAGCTTGTGTTCCGGGAATCTGCCTAACCACGCGCGATAGCCGGCTGTGTGGCCACCATGACTAATAACAGGTATACCGCGGTGTTGCCAACGTACTTGTCCTTTTGCGTGATAGGTTGTGTCGGTTGCTGATGCGGCCCAGACTACTGGTTTATTGTTGTCTAATACAGACACCTCGTTGAATGCTGTTATCAGCTGCGTATCTCCGACAACAGGATGATCAAAATTATTCGCCCATTTTGCAAGGTCTTCAGCAGTGGTGTGTAAACTTGAAGGACCTGCATCTGCAACAAGCAGTTCACACTTGATATACTGGCCGTTGCTTTTTTCGTACGAGTGTGCCCTGTTTTTTATAATGGTATGATAATCCTGGTAGAAACGTGTGTTGGTCATCTGTAAAGGCTCAAATATATTTTTACTCGTATAGTCTGAGAAGGATTGTTTTGTTACACGCGCTACGATTTGAGCCAGCAAAGTATATCCGGTGTTGCTATAGCCAAAGGCAGAGCCGGGTTCAAAGTTTAACTCCTTTTGTCTCGTTATTACTTTCAGAATTTGTTCGGTCGTCATAACATCTTCTATATGCCAACCCGCCAATGTGAGTGTAGCTGCGAGATCTCGTATTCCGCTGGTGTGAGCGAGCAGGTGTCTTATCCGGATAGTTTTTCCATACGGAGGTAGTTCCGGAATATATTTTCGAACATCATCTTCCAATGAAAGCCTTCCTTCCTTCGCTAACAGGTAAATAGCAAACGCAGTGAATTGCTTTGAGACCGATGCGATCTGAAAAACAGTTTGAGGAGTATTGGCAATTCCGTGTTCGAGGTTAGCACTTCCGTAACTTTTCTTGAATACTGTTTTACCATCCTTTACAACAACAATGGAAACACCGGGCGTATGGGTGTTATAATGCGCGAATAAACTGTCCATTCTCTTTTCCACATCCGGTACAGGTTGACTGAGTCCGACACGTGCTATAAGCAAGAGAATTATAGCAGGCAATGCAATGAGTCCTTTCATTTTCAGTGAATGGTTATGGTGATCAATGAAAGGCAAAAATCAACGTGACTGCATCAAAATCCTTTAAAAAACATGATTCTTAAAGCGAAAAAACGCAGATATATAGCTTTCCTGTGACGTTGAGACATGTAAGATCAATGAATAAACAAGATTAGAATTGGCGAGTATGCTCGTTTGTTAGTTATCTTTTCGCGCGTAAATTCTGATCTGTGACTATGAAAAAAGCATCCATATATACTCTTCTTTCCGCAGCCTTCCTGGCGTTTGCTATACCGTGTGTTCGTGTATATGCACAGGGCAACATCCATCAGCAATCAACAACTTATCAATGGCCGGAAGATCCATTGGTACGTGCCAAGCTTGAGACATGGCGTGATCAGAAATTCGGAATGATCATTCACTGGGGATTGTATGCAGTGCCCGGAATTATTGAGTCGTGGGAGTTGTGCTCTGAAGATTGGATCGGTCGCGACAGTACTATTGCGTATGAAGATTATAAGAAATGGTATTGGGGATTAAGCAAGCAATTTAATCCGGTAAACTTTAACCCGGAGCAATGGGCCCAGGCAGCGAAAGATGCCGGCATGCGATACGTTGTATTTACAACCAAGCATCACGATGGCTTTAACATGTTCGATACCAAGCAAACAGATTTTAAAATCACAAACGGTCCGTTTGCCAATCATCCGAAAGCGAACGTTGCTAAATATGTATTTGAAGCTTTTCGCAATCAGCAGATGATGATTGGTGCTTACTTCTCCAAGCCCGACTGGCACTGCGAATATTACTGGTGGCCTCGCTATGCTACAGCGGATCGTAACGTAAACTATGATATACGCAAGAATCCATGGCGCTGGAATAAATACAAGGAGTTTACCTATAACCAGATTGGTGAACTTATGAATGACTATGGAAAGATAGATATACTCTGGCTTGATGGCGGATGGGTGCGTCCGCTGGAGACCGTGAACGATGAAGTTCGTGCATGGGGTGCCGCTATACCGGCCTGGAGTCAGGATATAGATATGCCACGGATTGCTACTATGGCACGCAAAGCGCAACCCGGACTTTTAATTGTAGATCGTACGGTACACGGACCTTTCGAAAATTACCAGACACCCGAGCAAAGTATACCGAAACAAAAACTGGATCATCCGTGGGAGAGTTGTATAACATTGGGATATGCATGGGGCTATGTGCCGAACGATCAGTATAAATCAAGTGCTAAAGTTATACATACATTGATCGAGGTAGTAGCGAAAGGCGGAAGCTTGTTACTGGGTGTTGGTCCGGGCACAGATGGTACATTTAACGCTGCACAAGTGGAGCGCCTGAAAGAAGTAGGAGCGTGGCTGAAAAGCAACGGTGGGGCTATATACAATACGCGCACGGCTGACTACTATTACGATGCCACCAGCGATACATA
>CAMLLI010000912.1 GCA_946480685.1 uncultured Flammeovirgaceae bacterium
TAACGTATAACTTCTGAACGAGTAGTTAAGCAGCAACTTCCTGATGAAGCCAGGCTTTCTTGGCAAGAAGTTCTTCTTTCGTTTCTACGTAATCAGGATCAGGTACGCAGCAATCCACCGGACATACTGCCGCACACTGAGGTTCTTCATGGAAACCTGTACACTCCGTACACTTTCCAGGAACGATATAATAAAATTCATTGGACACAGGAGTCTGTGAGTCCTTAGCATCTACTGCTGAACCGTCTTCCAATTCTACTTTTTCTAATTTAGTGCCCCCGGCCCAATTCCACTCGCGGCCGCCTTCGTAGATCGCCGTGTTGGGGCATTCCGGTTCGCATGCACCGCAGTTGATGCACTCGTCCGTAATAATTATTGCCATGCTTTATCTAATTTTGGTCCGTTTACCAATACAAAAATAATCTAAACATCCATAAAACGGACACGTCTCCATAAAAGTTTACAGCTGATGAACGCACATGTAAGAATAAATGCTTTTAGTTTATTAGGACAAACATTAAAAAACATAACTGAAGATGAGTTTCAAACGTTAGCTGAGCAGGCAGCGCGTGAAAACCCGTGGTTTACCAAAGAGAACGTTCGTACGGCAATGGACGGTATCATCCAATTACTGCAGAAAGAAAGATTGGAGCGGTGGGTGTCATCATACAGTCTGCGTGATCAATCTAAAAAAATTGCGCTGGTTCTTGCCGGGAATATACCACTTGTTGGGTTTCATGATTTGCTTTCGGTACTGATCAGCGGAAACAACGCGCTCATAAAACCAAGCTCCAAAGACTCCGTGTTGCTGAAATATATTCTTCAGAGGCTGTACGACATTGAGCCCGCCTTCCGCCACAAGGTTGAATTCGCAGAGCAGCTTAAAAACTTTGATGCCGTGATTGCTACAGGCAGTGATAACTCAGCGCGTTACTTTGACTATTACTTCGGCAAATATCCCAACATCATTCGCAAGAACAGAACATCGGTGGCTATACTTCGCGGAAATGAAAGTGAAGATGACCTGGCAGCGTTGGCTATAGATGTATTCAGCTACTTCGGATTAGGCTGCCGGAATATATCCAAGCTTCTTGTACCTGCGGGGTATACATTCGATAAACTATTTTCAACGTGGGAGGTATACCAGCCGATCATTCATCATCATAAATACTGCAACAATTATGATTACCAGAAATCCATTATGCTGGTAAATCAAATCCCTTTTCTGGATAACGGTTTTGTGATGCTTCATGAAACTACAAAGATGGTCTCTCCTATCTCCGTTGTTTACTATGAACAGTATAAAGATGAAGCAGACCTGTCTAATAAATTAAGGGAAGCCGAAGACAAGATTCAGTGTATAGTGGGTAACGGAACTCGTGCTGCTATTCCATTCGGCAAGGCACAGTATCCTGAGTTATGGGACTATGCTGATGGTGTGGATACGCTGAAGTTCCTCACGAATCTATAATAGACAGTTCAGAGTATATATCCAGAATTTACAATCTCCACCAAAAGAAAACACCGGGCTATTCGCCCGGTGTTTCTGTTTTTAATTATACACGCTATGTTTACTAAGGCTTCGCACCACGAAGTACTTCAACCCAACCTGTTATAGCAGATCCATCGGCTATCTTGAGGCGGTAGAAGTATATACCATCCGATACTCCCTCACCTGTCCAGTTATTCTGGTAGCTGTTTGTTGAGTATACCTGTTTACCCCAACGATCGGTGATGACAAGCTTCGCGTCTGCATCCGGTAAATTACGAATGAAGAACACATCGTTTGAACCATCTTCGTTCGGAGTAAAGATGTTTGGTATATAGATGTCTGTATCCAGCGGCACGCGTCCTACAACTTCAATCACGCATCCGATCGAATCGCGTACCTGAACATTGTAACGACCTGCCGGAATGTTGCTATAGTTTTTCTCGTACTGCAGATTGTTGTTGAGCAATACTTCATCCCAATCGGTCTGGAATGCCTGACCTGCTACCGAAGCCGAATCAAGTTCAATACGAACTTCGTAAGGCACCTGACCGCCGGTGAATCGGGTCACCTGCATTTTACCGGTGAGTATATCCGGATACGATTCGCTTGTAACTCCCACCTGTGCGAACAGATGAGGTGTTACTTTATAGTCAATCAGTTCTGAAGACAACAGACAGAATGATGAAGACTGTACTTGTGTTATCTGGATCTGATATTCGTCCGGAAGTTGCAGGAACGGATGAGCATCGTATTCAAGTACAATACGATTTGTTACAGGAATGAGCTTCGGAAAAGTTTCTATTACAGTGCCTGCAAATTTCTTAAAGACTTGAATCTCTATCGGCGTTCCAAGTTCGCCCGTAATATTAGTCAGAGCTATGGAAACCTTATTATCACTACACTCATGTTCAATATCAAAAGATAACGCATATACACCATCGATCGTGAATGGACCTTGTCTTGTAGCGCAGAGTGCAGAAGCACCTTTTGCAAATACATAGTAGGTTCCTCGTCCTAATGAATCGAATGTCAGCGGCACATCGTTGGAAGGATCGAACGTTGTGTACGTTCTATACTTCGTTGGCTCAACCAATGGATCCGCACTGATACCGGCCTGGTATGTTCCCGGATCATTGAATCGGATTGCAAGCTTACCACTCAGTCCATTGTTCGTACAGGTTGCAGAAACA
>CAMLLI010000913.1 GCA_946480685.1 uncultured Flammeovirgaceae bacterium
TTTGAGCTGCGAGAGGTTAACCGAAATTTCCCCCGATGCGGTTATACACATTTTCAGGTTGCCAGGATAATGGTTTGCCGAGGTACATGCGGGTGCCTTTCAGAAATTCTTTTAATCCTAACGCAGTAAGTGCATCAATTCCATTTTGATTGGTTTCAGGCAGCGCTGCTTTTTTAATTCCCTGCGCGTGTTTAAAATTCAGTAATGCTGCACCTGCTTCTTTATGGCGGGCAATCACCGGGCCATCGCCCAGGGTTGGTAAATAATATCCCTGAATCCGCGTGTTATCAACGATGAGTTTTGCGTCCTGGAGATGCGGTATGATAAGTTTGGATCGGTCTTCACCGGATACTTCGTTATCAAGTTGAAGAATATCAACAGTAAATTTTTCTTCGAAGGAAGAAATTGTATAGTTGGTGTTGAAGGCGATGTCCTGATCGGTTTTAAAGAACAGGTAATCCATCTCTTTTATAAAGCCATGCTTTTTATATACCGGTTCACCTAGCGAAGTTGCCAGCAATAATATAGTTTGTATACCGGGTTTATTTGCCTGATCGATGAGCGCCTTGGTAATGATGCCTCCTACACCTTTGTTACGATGATCATTGTGCACAATGATATGCGCAAGCCACGCGGTATGTTGATGGATGATGGTGGCACCAATGCCTGCAATAGCACCGCGCTCGGTATATTTGATAGGGAAGCAAAAATCAGCACGCAGGTAAAAATCAAATACAGGTGCTAACGGATTCCAGTCCGGGGGACGCAGGTCATGAAGCAGTTCAAGATCGTTGGATGTGAGTGCTTCAACCGGCATATACTATATATTAGGCGGCTCCGGCCAGTAAATATAGCACGGCCATGCGTACAGCCACACCGTTTTCAACCTGGTCGAGTATAATGGAATGTTGTGAGTCGGCTGCATCACTGCTCAGTTCAACACCACGGTTGATAGGGCCGGGGTGCATGATCACAATCTGTTTCTTGAGGCTATCCAGCAACTTTTTATTGATGCCGTAGTAAAGTGAGTATTCGCGTAACGAAGGGAAATATTTTATCTGCTGACGTTCGAGTTGTATACGCAATACATTGGCTACATCGCACCACTGTAATGCCTTGCGTACATCGAGCTCGACTTCAACACCGAGTTGTCCTATAAATTTCGGAAGCAGTGTTGGAGGGCCGCATACCATAACTTTGGCTCCCAGCTTTTGTAAAGCAAATATATTGGAGAGTGCTACGCGCGAATGAAGTATATCTCCGATAATGGCAATCTTCTTGCCGGCAACCGATCCTAATTTTTCACGAATCGAGAACGCGTCCAGTAGGGCTTGCGTTGGGTGCTCATGCGTACCATCGCCAGCGTTCACAATGTTAGCTTTAATGTGCTTGGCTAGGTAATGCGGAGCTCCGGGACTCGCATGGCGCATCACGATCATATCCACCTTCATTGCCAGGATGTTGTTCACCGTATCCAGCAATGTCTCTCCTTTTTTTACGGAACTGTTGGATGCTGAGAAGTTGATCGTATCGGCTGAAAGTCTTTTTTGAGCAAGTTCGAATGAAAGTCGCGTGCGCGTTGAGTTTTCGAAAAACACATTGGCTATGGTAACATCGCGCAACGAAGGCACCTTTTTTACGGGGCGGTTGATAACCTCTTTAAAATTCTCAGCGGTTTCAAAAATAAGTTCTATGTCTTCGCGGGTAATGTTCTTGATGCCAAGCAGGTGTTTTTGACTGAGTTTCGACATAGTCCTTAATCCTTATTGATCAACCAGATCTTATTTTGTTTATGACCTTGAGCTTCGAGTTCTACCAGCACGCGCTGGGACGATAATGTATTGACAGATTTACCCACGTAGTCGGCAGCGATGGGCAGCTCGCGGGTATATTTGCGATCGATCAGCACCAGCAGTTCAACTTTCTTAGGTCTGCCAAACGTAATCATCGTATCAAGTGCAGCACGAATGGTGCGCCCGGTAAAGAGTACATCGTCTACCAGCACAACATGTTTACCTTCAATGGCAAATTCAATTTTTGTTTCACTTGCCTTTGCCGGAATCTCGCGTCTGCGAAAATCATCGCGATGAAACGTAGCATCCAGATAACCGAGGGGAATATCTTTTTTGGTAAGCTTTTCGAGTTTTTGGTGGATGATTTCGGCAACGAAAATGCCGCGGGGCTGCATGCCGATAATCACGCTTTCAGAAAAATCTCCGTGATTCTCAATTAATTCCTGACAAAGACGACTAATCGTTATATCGAGGAGGTCGGTGTCAAGTATTAATTTCTTCTGCATAGTGCCGGGCAAATATACGGCACCGCGCGGAAAAAATCATTCGTAGCTCACCTTGTTGATAAAAAATACCCTGCGCTTGCCGGCCGTAGGGTTAACAACTTCCTGCACACCAAAGGCATAGAAATAATCTTTATACCAGTAATCGAGTTTGGCTATATCGGTGTCTTCTTTTTTGATCACCTCGTTCTGGATCGGAGTTTTGATGGGCTCGGAAGATTTTCCTTCCAGCACTTCATTGTCTTTAATGATCTTCGATCGCAGTTCATTTTCAAAAAGATACAGCAGCGCGATCTTGTCATCCTGGGCTTCCAGTTTTACGAATTGCTCCAGCGTAAAAGTTTTTACATCGTTTATCTCAAAGCTGTTGTCCCATTGAATGTTG
>CAMLLI010000914.1 GCA_946480685.1 uncultured Flammeovirgaceae bacterium
TTCATGGCAATGTGCGAGCCATATATATACCCTTTCAGGTTAACATCGATCAGTCGTGTATGATCCTGCAACGGTATATCCCAGAAGTTACCGATGGCCATTACCGCTGCGTTGTTGATCCACACATCAACTTTGCCGAATTGTTTTACAGCTGTGTCCGCGAGTTTCTGAACGTCTTCCGGTTTACTGATGTCGGTGGTTACTACAATGGCGTTGCCACCGGAAGCTTTTATAGTACTGGCAATTTCTTCGAGTAACTCGGTGCGCCTGGCCGCCAGTACAACATTTACTTGATAGGCTCCCAGCTTTTCGGCAACACCTCTGCCGAAACCGCTTGACGCTCCCACAATGACGTACGTCCTGTTTTTTATTTTACGCTGTGCAGATTTTGAAAGGTCTGATGTAGCACAGCCTGCGAGTACATGAATGATCAACAACCAGATGATCATGTATGCTATAGATGATGCCGGTTTGTATAAAGCGGAACGGTTGATCTTTTGTACCATAATGTTTGTGGTGAGACGTGCGAATTACTTTGAGTCTGAAGGTTTGTTCAAAACAACGCGTGCAGTGCTTATCGTTGATTGGTGGGATTGTTTTTGCTCTTCTTACTTCGGGTGTATCCCATCCATACAAACACAACAATAATGAAGACAATGACGAAGATGATTGCGAGTTCCATATAAATATATTTGTCAGCGTCACTGCAATTACGATACCTGCCGGAAGGCAATTGTCTCAATCTTATTCTATAGAACTCCATCCTCACTTCCGGGGTCGAAACGCTTCATAAACTTCACAAGGCTTTTATGAACGTGCAGTGACAAGATCCCCGCCCCAAAGAACCTGCACTATATATCCGATCAGCATTGCATGAACATTTATGTGGAAAACGAAATCATTATTCGGTGAGAAGAGTAATGTGCTACCCATTGTGCGGAGGAATAACAGAAGATGATTGAGACACGACGCAGGAATAGTTTTTACGCACATTGAAAACCATTATCAGATGCATGTAGAGATAACAGTCATGGTTGATACATGAAGTTTATTAATTAATCACCAATCAGAGGAGAACTATGTTTTATCACGTTAAAGACTTACAATTCAACGCGCGTGTATCAGCACCTGATCCGCGCTTTGCCAATTTGTTACTGCAACAATTTGGAGGCCCTAATGGCGAGCTCAAAGCAGCGATGCAATATTTCGTTCAGGCCTTTGCAGCTAAGGAGCCCTATCCCGACAAGTATGATCTGCTGATGGATATAGCCACAGAAGAATTCAGTCACCTGGAGATTGTGGGCGCTACGATACAAATGCTACTGTCCGGAGTAAATGGAAAACTCAAAGATGCAGCGGACGAATCAGAGATCATGCAGTTGCTGAACGGTAAAGCAGCAAAAGAAAATGTTATACACGAAGCGATGTCCAATCCGCACTTCCTGTTGGAGAGTGCCGGAGGTCCCATGCTGACCGACAGTCGCGGTATACCGTGGAATGGTACGTATGTAAATGCCAATGGTGATCTCACCGTAGATCTCCGTTCCGATATAGCGGCTGAGTCTCGCGCGAAGATCGTATATGAGTACCTTATGAAATTTACGGATGATCCGTATGTAAAGGAAACACTTACGTTCCTGATGACGCGTGAGGTTGCTCACTTCCAGATGTTCCAGGCAGCGCTTGAAACCATTCAGCCTAATTTCCCACCAGGTGTACTGCAGGCAGATCCGCGCTATAGCAATACCTATTTCAACATGTCGAGCGGCTCGGAAGCACGTGGTCCATGGAATGAAGGAACGAGCCCGCAGCTTGGTGAGACATGGCGCTATATAGAAGATCCGATCGCGCACGTAGAAGCAACCAGCGGTTTGATAAACGAGGATATAGCGGGTACTGATCGTACGGATGCGTTGATACGCAAGATCAACAAAGATCTGAGTAAAGAACGCAGTGAAGAAATAAATGTGGCGACAACGGATGGTGAAAACCAATGGAGCCAATATGTATTAAGTGGAGAAAGTGATGGTGCCACATCAGGAAAAGGAAAGCCAGGAAAATCCAAGTAAAGAGTGGAATACGGATCGGTTAATAGTTCACTATTATACCGATCCGCTTTGTTGCTGGAGCTGGGCATTTGAAAAAACATGGCAGCAGTTCCAGGAAGCATTCGGAGATAAAATTTCCGTACAGTATATATTGTGCGGTATGATCCCGGATTGGAACACGTATAACGATCCGATGAATAGTGTATCGCGGCCGCTGCAAATGGGACCGGTATGGATGCATGCAAGCCAGGTGAGTCATACACCTATAGAATATTCTATATGGCATGAAGATCCGCCGGCATCATCTTATCCATCGTGCATCGCGGTGAAATGTGCAGCCCTGCAGTCAGCGGATATAGAGCGACAGTATCTTTACAAAGTCCGTGAAGCCGTAATGGTTCGGAAAATGAATATAGCACGCGATGAAGTACTGCGCGCACTGGCGCACGAACTCGCTGAAAACAATGCCAATTTTAATGTTCTGAAATTTGAGAATGATCTGAAGCAGGGAAGTGGCAAGGCTGCTTTCCGGTCAGACCTGCAAAATGCTGCCTTTCATAAAATAGGACGATATCCGACTTTAACCATGACGCCTCCGAAAGGTGACGCCATCATCATGGTTGGATACA